>JAFAMV010000134.1 GCA_019233055.1 Curvibacter sp. | reverse complement strand
GGCCTGACGCCACAGGAACGCGCCACGCTGGTCCTGGGCGAGTCCCTGGTGCTGGGGCTGCTGGGCAGCGGACTGGGCATCGCCCTGGGCAGCGGGTTGGCCGCCCTGGCCCTGAAGATGCTGGGCGGCGACCTGGGCGGCGGCTACTTCGGTGGGGGACAGCCGGTGCTGCAATGGCAGCCCGGCACAGCCATCCTCTATGGCGGGCTGGGCCTGCTGGCCGCCCTGTTGGGTGGCTGGGGTCCGGCCAGGGCGGCGCAGGCCCTGCCCCCGGCCCAGGCGCTCAAAGGCCTGGGCCACCCGGAGCCGGAACGGCGCAGACGCCTCCCGGGCCTGCTGCTGCTGGTGTCGGCCGCAGGACTGGCCGCCGCACCGCCCATCGACGGCATGCCCTTGGCGGCCTACCTGTCGGTGGCCCTGCTGCTGCTGGGCGGCATGGTGTTGCTTCCGGTCGGGATCGAGCCCCTCTACGGCCCGCTGGCACGCCGGTTCCGGCACCGGCTGCTGCCGCTGCTGGTCATCGAAAGGGCCAGGCGCACGAGCGGGCTGGCCACTGCGGCCGTCGGTGGCGTCGTGGCCAGCCTGAGTCTGGCCGTGGCACTCACCGTGATGGTGGCGAGCTTCCGCGATTCGGTCACCCGATGGCTGGACCAGCTCCTGCCGGCACCCCTCTATGTCCGGCTGGCCGGCGGCCTGCAGGGTGGTGAGCAGATCACCCTGCCGGCCGCATGGGTCGATTCGCTGCAGGCCCTCCCCGGCGTCGCCCGGGTGTCGGGCCTGCGGGTGCGCCCGCTCTGGCTGGACCCCGGGCGGCCCGAGGTCTTCCTGATTGCACGCAGCCTCGATGCCGAGGGCCGACCACTGCCGCTGGTCCAAGGCCCGCTGAAGCCTCCGCCCGACGCGATGCCGGTCTACATCAGCGAGGCCATGGCCGACCTCTATCGGCTCGCGCCGGGCCAGGACCTGGAACAGCTGTCCCGCAGCTTCGACACCAGCCCGGGGCACGCGTCCGGTGTCCTTCCCCGCTTCTTCATCGCCGGCGTCTGGCGCGACTACGCGCGCCAGGGAGGCAGCATCGTCATGGACCGCACCGACTACACGCGCCTCACCGGCGACCAGAGCATCAACGACCTGGCTGTCTGGCCCAGCGCCGGGGTCGATGAGGCGGGCCTGCTGCAGGCCATCCGGCATCTGGGCAGCACGGCCGACCCAGGGCGCCCGCTGCCACTGGAGCTCGCCTCGTCGGCCGAGATCCGGGCCCGGTCCTTGCGGATCTTCGACCGCAGCTTCGCGGTCACCTACTGGCTGCAGGCCGTGGCGATTGCCATCGGGCTGTTCGGGGTTGCCGCCAGCTTCAGTGCCCAGGTGCTCGCGCGGCGCAAAGAGTTCGGCCTGCTGGCGCATCTCGGCTTGAGTCGCCGCCAGATCCTTTGCGTGGTGGCCGGTGAAGGGGCGGCCTGGACGGCCGCCGGCGCGCTCGCCGGCTTGGGGCTCGGACTGGCGATCGCGGCGCTGCTGGTCGTGGTGGTGAACCCGCAAAGTTTCCACTGGACCATGGACCTCATGCTGCCGGTACCCAGACTGGCCCTGCTGTGTCTGGCCACCCTGCTGGCCGGCACCTGCACCGCCTGGCTCGCCGGTCGGTCTGCCGCCGGAGCCGACGCCTTGCAGGCCGTGCGCGAAGACTGGTGAGCGCTCGCGCCACCGGTCCGGCTCGGCGACAATGCCGCCATGCATGCCCCCACCTCCCATCCCGCCCCGACGCACCAGGGCAGCCCCTGGCTGCACCAGGCCATCGCCTGCATCGAGGCCGACTACCAGCGCAGCGCCGACACTCATCTGATCGCCCTGCACCTGCCGGGCCTGTCCAGACGGGGCATCGATCTGTACCTAAAGGACGAATCCACCCACCCCACCGGCAGCCTCAAACACCGCCTGGCCCGATCGCTGTTCCTCTATGCGCTGTGCAACGGATGGGTGCGCGAAGGCTCCACCATCGTCGAAGCCTCGAGTGGGTCGACCGCTGTCAGCGAGGCATACTTCGCCCGCCTGCTCGGCCTGCCCTTTGTGGCGGTGATGCCGCGCAGCACCTCGCCCGAGAAGGTGGCACAGATCGAATTCCAGGGTGGGCGCTGCCACTGGGTGGACCAGGCCTCCGAAGTCTACGCAGCGGCCCGCAGCGTGGCCGATGCCAGCGGCGGCCACTTCATGGACCAGTTCACCTATGCCGAGCGGGCCACCGACTGGCGAGGCAACAACAACATCGCCGAGAGCATGTTCCAGCAGATGAGCCGCGAACGCTTTCCCGTCCCACGCTGGATCGTGGCCAGCGCCGGAACCGGCGGCACGAGTGCGACCATCGGGCGCTATGTGCGCTATTGCAAGCACGACACCCAGGTCTGCGTCCCCGATCCGGAAGGTTCGGTCTTCAGCGCCTACCACCGCAGCGGTGATGCCGGCCTGACCACGGCGGGCTCGCGGATCGAAGGCATCGGCCGCCCCCGTGTCGAGCCCAGCTTCATCCGCACCCTGGTCGACCGCATGGAAGAGGTCCGCAACACCGAATCCGTGGCGGCCATGCAATTGCTGTCCGAGTGGCTGGGACGGCGCGTCGGCCCCTCCACCGGCACCAACCTCGTGGCCATGCTCCGGCTGGCCGCAGAGATGCGGCAGCAGGGACAGCAAGGCTCCATCCTGTCCATCCTTTGCGACTCGGGTGAGCGGTATCTGCCCACCTACCATGACCCCGAATGGGTGGCGCGCGAGTTCGGTCCGTCCGCCGCAGAACGCGAGACCCTGCTGGCGCTCTTGGGCTGAAAGAAGGCCATGCCTCACAGCGCCTGGCGGCGGCGTCTTCTGCTGGGAATGCTCGGCGGCCCCGCCTGCTGGCCTGCCTTTGCGACAACGGGCCAGGCACTGCGCTTTCCTCGTGACTTCGGCAGTCACCCGGATCAGCGCATCGAATGGTGGTATGTCACCGGGGCCCTCCGTTCCGGGTCGCGCCGATTTGGTTTCCAGGTCACTTTCTTCCGTTCACGGGTGGAAGGCGCACAGGGCCTGAAATCCGCCTTTGCGGCCAGGCAACTGATCTTCGCCCATGCAGCCCTCACGGACGTCCAGGGCCAGCGACTGTGGCGCGCGCAGCGTGTGGCGCGGGAAGGATTCGGCTGGGCCCAGGCCAGCGAGTCCGACACCGGGATCCGGCTGGGTGACTGGCGATTGACACGGATCGACGGCAAGCCATCAGGCCCATACGACGCAGAGCTCCAGGCCGATGATTTCGGGCTCCAGCTCCGTTTCACGCCCCGGCAGAGCCTGCTGTTGCATGGTCCGGACGGCATCTCTCAAAAGGGCCCAGACGCCCGCCAATCCAGCCACTACTACAGCGAGCCCCAGCTGCAGGTGACCGGACACCTGAGACTGAAGCAGGAACACTTCGAGCTGGATCGCACCGACCACGAAGGCTGGAACCGCGCCTGGCTGGACCACGAGTGGAGCCAGGAACTCATGGCCCCCCAGGCCGTCGGTTGGGACTGG
This sequence comes from Curvibacter sp., assembly GCA_019233055.1. Taxonomy (GTDB): domain Bacteria; phylum Pseudomonadota; class Gammaproteobacteria; order Burkholderiales; family Burkholderiaceae_C; genus Curvibacter. The sequence continues at coordinate 1,143 of JAFAMV010000134.1, read as the reverse complement.
TTGGGCATCAACCTGCTCGATGGCGGTGCCTTGATGGCTTTCCGCATGCGCCGCCCCGATGGCAGTACGCTCTGGAGTGCCTGCACCTGGCGCTCATCGGAAGGAAAGACGCTGACGGCCTCGAATGGTCAGATCCGGTGGACGCCTTTGCGCCACTGGGAAAGCCCTCAAAGCCAGGCTCGCTACCCGGTGGAATGGGCACTCTCCTGCCTGGCAGGCGAGTTCAGGGTTCGGGCATTGGTCGACGCCCAGGAACTCGACAGCCGTCAGTCGACCGGCGCCATCTATTGGGAAGGGCTGTGCGAACTGCTCGACACGGCCCAACAGTTGGTCGGCCGAGGCTATCTGGAAATGACCGGCTACGCAGAGGCCATCCACCTCTGACCCCTGCAGACGCGGGTCTTGGTGACATGACAGAGCGACACCCGGACTCTTACGATTTGGCGATCGCCAAGGGCTGGAGACTATTTTCGACCGTTAAAAAACAAAACCCCCGCCCATGGAAGTGGGAGGGGGTTTTGAGAGCTGTAAGAGCCTGACGATGACCTACTTTCACACGGGAACCCGCACTATCATCGGCGCGGAGTTGTTTCACTGTCCTGTTCGGGATGGGAAGGAGTGGGACCAACTCGCTATGGTCATCAGGCATAACTTGGTGCTGGGCTGTTGCGCTGGTGGCGACAGCCTGGCGAATTCATAGAGTCTGGAATCAGAGGATATTTGATTGCGTCAACATTTTGGTTGGCATAACCTGGTCTTGATGGATGGGTCCATCAAAGTTATAGGGTCAAGCCGCACGAGCAATTAGTACTGGTTAGCTTAACGCATTGCTGCGCTTCCACACCCAGCCTATCAACGTCCTGGTCTTGAACGACTCTTCAGGGGGGTCAAGCCCCCGGCAGATCTCATCTTGAAACGAGTTTCCCGCTTAGATGCTTTCAGCGGTTATCTCTTCCACACATAGCTACTCGGCGATGCCACTGGCGTGACAACCGATACACCAGAGGTGTGTCCACTCCGGTCCTCTCGTACTAGGAGCAGGCTTCCTCAAATCTGCAGCGCCCACGGAAGATAGGGACCAAACTGTCTCACGACGTTTTAAACCCAGCTCACGTACCTCTTTAAATGGCGAACAGCCATACC
>JAFAMV010000234.1 GCA_019233055.1 Curvibacter sp. | reverse complement strand
CGCCGGGCACGCCAGCTCCGGCCCCAGCGCCGCCACGCGACCATCGGCCAGCAGCACGTCGGCCCGCGCCATGCCTTCGGCGTTCACCACCGTGCCGCCTCGGATCAGGTAATTGGTGTTCATGGTTTCCTCCGCAATCAAATGGATGCCCGTCCCAGGGCCACACCCGGCGCGCCGATCCGGCCCGCCATGCCGACACGATAGACCACCCCCGCGATCGCCAAGCCGATGAACCAGGCATAGGCATAGAGGGCCTTGAAGAACTCGCCGACCTCGGGGAAGGCCGCCGGGAAAGCCGCGTTCAGGAAGCCCGGCACATTGGGTGCCACGCCCAGCACGAAGGCCAGCACGGCCACCCCATTCCATCCCCGGCCATAGCTGTAGCAGCCACGCTCGTCATAGAGCGCATCGACCTGCAGCACGGTGCGCCGCAACAGGTAGTAGTCGACCATCAGGATGCCCGCCACCGGCCCGAGCAGGGCCGAGTAGCCGATGAGCCAGGTGAAGATGTAGCCCTGGGTCGATTCGAGGATCTTCCAGGGCATCATCACGATGGCCAGGCCGACCGTGATGTAGCCGCCGGTGCGGTAGCTGACATGGGCCGGGCTCAGCGCCGAGAAGTCGTAGGCCGGCCCGACCAGATTGGCCGCCAGGTTGACGCTGACGGTGTCGACCAGCAGCACGACGAGGGCGATCAGCACTGCGGCGCCCGTCATGCGGCTGGCCAGGTCCACCGGATCCCAGAGGGCCTTGCCGTAGATGACCACGGTGGCCGAGGTGACGAACACCGCCAGGGCGGCCAGCAGGCCCATGGGCACCGGCAGGCCGATGGCCTGGCCCAGCACCTGGTCGCGCTGCGAGCGAGAGAAGCGCGTGAAATCGGGGATGTTCAGCGCCAGCGTGGCCCAGAAGCCCACCATGGCGGTCAGCGAGGGCCAGAACACGGCCTGGAACTGACCCGCCTTGCGCCCCCCGGCCTCGAACTGCGAGGGCTGTTGGAGGATCGGTCCGAAGCCGCCGGCCTTCTCATAGGCCCACCACAGCAGCAGGCCGCAGATCAGGATCTTGATCGGCGCGGTCCAGGTCTCGAGCCGGCGGATGGACTCGATGCCGTGCACCACGAAATAGAACTGGATGGCCCAGAACAGCAGGAAGCAGACCAGCTGCCCGAGGTTGATGCCCAGGCCGGGAAGCTTGTCGCCTTCGAGGGGATGGCCGATCAGCACCCCCGCCAGGGTGTAGATCATCATGCCGCCGAACCAGGTCTGGATGCCGTACCAGCCGCAGGCCACCAGGGCCCGCAACAGGGCCGGCAGCCGTGCACCCCGGGTGCCGAAGGAGGCCCGCGCCAGCACCGCATAGGGAATGCCGTACTTGGCGCCGGCATGTCCGATCAGCAGCATCGGCACGAGCACGATGAGGTTGCCGAGGAACACCGTGCCCACCGCCTGGGCCCAGGACATGCCTGCGTCGATCAGGCTGGCGGCCAGGGTGTAGGCCGGGATGCACATCACCATGCCGACCCAGAGGGCGGCAAAGTGGTACCAGCGCCAGGTGCGCTGCCAGGCCTGGGTGGGGGCCAGGTCGTCGTTCCAGAGTTCGTCGCGCGCGCCAGGGGCGTGTCTCACATTCATGGCTGGGGTCTCCTCGTGGGTTAGGGGGTTGTGCTGCTCAATTCATCGTTTCTGGAAGGGAAATGCCGACAGGCCGGCCCGGCCTGTCGGCACGGGTCGGCCTGCCCGGTTGCAGGTGCCTGGCCATGGGCGGCGGGCTCAGGCCGCGGCGGCCGTCCGCATGGGGTTGTTGGGGTGGGTGGTCCAGTTGGCGTACTGGCCGCTCACCACCTTGCCGGTGCGCAGATCGGTCTCGCCGGGCTGCAGGCTGCGCATGCTGATCGTGCCGGGCACCGGACAGATGGACACGCAGAGGTTGCAGCCCACGCATTCCTCTTCCTTGACCTCGAAATGGCGCTGGCCGTTCAGGGTGGCGGTGATGGCCTGGTGCGAGGTGTCCTCACACACCACATGGCAGCGCCCGCACTGGATGCAGCTGTCCTGGTGGATGACGGCCTTGTCGATGTGGTTCAGGTTGAGCTGACGCCAGTCGGTCACGGTGGGCACCGCGCGACCCTGGAATTCGGCCAGGCTGCGGTAGCCCTGCGCGTCCATGAAGTTGGAAAGCCCGTCGCACAGGTCCTGCACGATCCTGAAACCGTACACCATGGCCGCCGTGCAGACCTGCACCGTGCCACAGCCCAGGGCGATGAACTCGGCCGCATCGCGCCAGGTGCTGACGCCGCCGATGCCCGAGATCGGGATGCCGGCGGTCTGCGCATCGCGGGCGATCTCGGCCACCATGTTGAGCGCGATCGGCTTGACCGCCGGGCCGCAGTAGCCGCCGTGCGAGCCTCGACCATCGGTGCTGGGGCTCATCACCATGCGCTCCAGATCGACGCCCATGATGGAGTTGATGGTGTTGATCAGCGACACCGCATCGGCCCCGCCGGCCTTGGCCGCCCGCGCCGGGTAGCGCACATCGGTGATGTTGGGCGTGAGCTTCACGATCACCGGCAGCTTCGAATACTGCTTGCACC
>JAFAMV010000113.1 GCA_019233055.1 Curvibacter sp. | reverse complement strand
GTGCCGCCGCCCGCCAACTGCTCAATGAGTTCCTTGGGGATCGACGGCAACGCCGTCATGCCGGCTCCCACCGGCTTCTTCTTGCTTGGCATAGATGCTCCTGGTTGTCATGCTATGCCTCGCACACAAAAATCCTGACAGGCTCGTGCAAGGTGGAGCGAGGCCGAGGAGCTGCGGGAAACCCAGGTCAGGAACAGCATGATCGAGTACGCACGCACGAAGTCCGGCAAGACGCGGGCCATTCCGATTGATGCAGCGCTGGAGGATGACATCCGCGCCCACGCCAAGAAACACGGTCAGATGGGCCGCTTCTTCGGCTACAGCATCTCAGCGTTCCGCGAGGGCGTAGAGCGGGCCGGACTGAGCTTGCCTGACGGACAGATGACGCATGTGCTCCGCCACACGTTCGCCAGTCACTTCATGATGAACGGCGGCAACATCCTGACCCTGCAACGCATCCTGGGGCACGCCAACGTCACGATGACGATGCGATATGCCCACCTCTCGCCCGAACACCTGCAAGAGGCCAAGGCTCTCAACCCATTGGCGCGGTTGACACTTGGTTGACACCACAAAGAAAAACGGGCTACGCCGTTGAGCGTAACCCGTTGATTTCTTTACTGAATTTTGGTGGCCTGGGACGGAATCGAACCATCGACACGCGGATTTTCAATCCGCTGCTCTACCAACTGAGCTACCAGGCCTACAGAAATGAGATTATAGCAAGGTTTTTGGCGCTTTTTGGAAAAACGCGCTCAGGCCGCATTTCTTTTGCTGCGCGACAGATCCACGCCCAGCTGCCGCAGCTTGCGGTAGAGGTGGGTGCGCTCCAGTCCGGTCTTTTCGGCGACCCGGGTCATGGAGCCGCTTTCCTGCGACAGATGGAACTCGAAATAGGCCTTCTCGAAACCATCGCGGGCTTCCCGCAGGGGCTTGTCCAGATCGAACAGCTGCAGGGCCTGGGTGGCGGACTCATCGACCACCACCGGTACTGCCACCGCGACTTCGGGTCGGATCTCGAGCACGGCCGCCGGGACCGGGGCCGACTTGCGCGCCTGATGACGGGCCAGCCCCTGCTCGACGGCCTTCAGCAGCTTCTGCAAGGTGATGGGCTTCTCGAGGAAGGAGAAGGCGCCGATGCGGGTCGCTTCGACGGCGGTGTCGATCGTGGCGTGGCCGCTCATCATGATCACGGGCATGGACAACAGACCGCCCGTGGCCCACTCCTTGAGCAGGCTCACCCCGTCGGTGTCCGGCATCCAGATGTCGAGCAGCACCAGATCGAATTCCTCGCGTTGACGGGCCAACCGGGCCTGGTGCGCGTTCTCGGCCAGTTCGACGTGATGCCCCTCGTCATTGAGGATCTCGGACAGCAGATCGCGAATGCCGAGTTCGTCGTCGACCACCAGTATGTTTGCCATGATTGAATGAATGCGGTTCCAGAGGAATAGGTATCTTTGTCGGAAAAGCTCAGCCGGCCGCCGCCGGAGCCATCGTGAATGATAGCGACACTTGGGCGCCGGCAACCTTCCCTGCGGTCAGGTGGTTGGACAGATCGATGCGGGCACCGTGCTCGTCTGCGATCTTCTTGACCACCGCCAAGCCCAGGCCGGTGCCCTTGGCCTTGGTCGTGACATAGGGCTCGAAGGCCCGCTTGAGGATGTGCTCGGGAAAGCCGGTGCCGTGATCGCGCACCACGAGACGCACTCGCTGAGAGCTCTCGCTCCAGCGGGTACGGATCTCCACCGGTGGCATGTCGGCCAGGCCCACCGCCTCGGTGGCATCCTGCGCGTTCTGCAGCAGGTTGTGGATCACCTGCCGCAACTGCTGGGCGTCGCCCAGGATGGGAGGGCAGCGTGGATCGAGTTCCGCATGCACCTCGACCCGCAGGTTCTCATGGCCGTAGAGGTTCAGGATGTCCTGCACCAGGGCGTTCAGGTCCAGCGGGCGCAGTTCGGCCGTCGGCAGGCGCGCATAGTCCCGGAACTCATTGACCAGGCGCTTCATGGCGTCGACCTGGTCGACGATGGTCTTCACCGACTTGGTCAGGACGGCCTGCTCCGGCGCCGCCACCTTGCCGGCCAGCTTCATCTCGAGGCGCTCGGCCGAGAGCTGGATGGGGGTCAGCGGGTTCTTGATCTCGTGGGCCAGCCGGCGCGCCACCTCGCCCCAGGCCTGCGCCCGCTGCGCGGAGACGATCTCGGAGATGTCGTCGAACACCAGCAGCCGCGCTGCGCCGGGCAGCTCGGCCCCGCGGGCGACCAGGGTGAGGATGCCGGCGGCGGCTCCCGGCTGTCCGTCAGGCAATTCAAAGGACTGCTGCCAATGGTCCAGGCCATGCTGCTGGGCGTTCTCGCCCAGAAAGGCGTCGAACTGCGACTGGACCCGGGTGGCAAAGGCTTCGAGCCCGGCCACGCCGGCCAAGGGCCGGCCCTCATGCGCGGCCAGGGGCACCTTGAGGATCCGGGTCGCGCCGGGGTTGGAAGAGACGATGAGCCCTTGTGCATCCAGCACGATGACGCCGGCAGTGAGGTTGTCGAGGATGGTCTGCAGATTCGCGCGGGCCGTGTTCACCTGGCGCATGCTCTTCTCGACCGCCTCCCGCGCATCGGAGAGTTGTTGCGTCATGTCGGCAAAGGCCCGCGTCAGCCCCCCCAGCTCGTCCTTGCCCTGCAGCACCGCCTTGGGGCTCAGATTGCCCGCCGCCACCTCGCGCACCCCTTCGGCCAGCACCAGCAGCGGACGGGCCAGTTGATTGCCCAGCAACACCGCCAGCAGCACCGCGCCGAACACCGCCAGGAACAGGCCCAGGGTCAAGGTGCCGATGTACATGCGCCGCAGGCCCACGCGGGCCAGTGCCCGCTCCTGGTATTCGCGGTTGGCCTCCTGCACGGCCAGCGCATTGCTGACCAGCGAGGGCGGTAGCGGCACCGCCACCTGCAGGATGCGGGGTTCGGCCAGCAGGCCGAAATTGGAGGTGTTGACCAGGGCCATGGCCTTGATGCGGGCGTGGCTCAGGGCCTGCTGATTGGCCGGGTCGTCCAGGCCCTCGATCTGCGCGACCGCCTTCTGCTTGCGCACATTGCGGATGGTCTGCGGCAGCGGACGTTCCGGATTGAGTTCGAAACGCGACTGGCCGACGCTGGCGATCAATTGGCCCGAGGAACTCCAGAGCACCACATCGCTGGCCGAGAGCTGGTCGCGGATGCGCTCCAGCACCAGGCCGGCTGTGGCGTCCGGCACATCGCTCAGTTGCCCGCCGGCCGCCCGCGCCTTGTTGGCCAGGTCGTTGGTCAGGGCGTCGAGGGTGGCCCGCCCCAGGCTGACCCCGGCGTCCAGGGCGCCCTCGACCTTGACGTCGAACCAGCTCTCGATGGAGCGCGAGACGAACTGGTAGGACACGACATAGATCAGCAGGCCCGGCACGAAACCCACCAGGGCGAAGATGGCGGCCAGCTTGACCAGCAGGCGACTGCCGAAACGGCCCTTGCGCAGCCGCTGGTACAGGCGCACCGCGATCCAGAGGATGGTCAGCAGCAGGGCACCGGCCACCAGCAGGTTGATGATGAACAGGCGGATGTAGTTGCGCTCATAGAGCGCACGGTTGTTGGTGGCCTGGGTCAGCAGGAACAGCAGGATGATGCCGATGAAGACCATCATCGCCACACCCAGGCCCACGGTCCATCGGGCGGCGCGCGAGCTGACCAGGGACGCCCGTTCGGCCTTCTGGACCGCCGCCTCGTAAGGGGTCACTTCGGAGCCTCCGCCGCGCCGAGCCGAAGGTTGTGGCTGACGGACAGATTCCAGTCCGGACGACCGGTGACACCGAACTGGAACGGCCGGGGCAGTTGCGACACATCGAGCCGGAACCGGAAATCGACGTTGTAGCTGCCGCTGCCGCCCACCTCGCCCAATTCGGCGATCTTCCAGTGCGCAATCCGCTGCACATAGGCCAGGGCGTCGGACAGGTCGTCGAAACTGATGCCCAGGCTGACCCCCAGGCCGGAGTTGGTGATGGGCGCCGGCGCCACCTGCAGGCGCCAGCGGCGGGTCAGGGGCTGGTAGGCCAGGCGCATGTAACGGGAGGCCAGGGCCACCCGCTTGTCATACCAGTACCAGCGGTCCTGTAGCACCTCCGCCTCGGCCACGAAATACAGAGGAATGCCCTTTTCAGCGGCATCGTCGACCAGGGATGGCAGGTCGAAACGCAGCGAGGCGGACAGGAAGAGACCGTCGTCGCCCCGCTCCAGGTGCATGCGGGTGACTTCGATGTCGGGGCTCTGGGCCCTGGCTGGGGCCATCAGCACCAGAAAACAGGCGGCCAGCAGCCAACCCGCCAGAGAGACTAAGAACCTGTTCATGGTCTCCCAGGGGTCGCGCAGCGGCCTTTTCGGGAGGGGATGCAAGGCGCGGTGCGCGGTCGATAGCACGGCTATCGACAAGTGCCGCAACGCCGCAGACCGCCCGAAAAGGCCACTGCCCCTAGGGTGGAAGCGAAATCGGGCGATCGGATGTCGCGGCTGCTTGCATGGGCACGAGCCCATGCCGCGCATCCGCGCCACCCACTCATCCCGATTGCGCTGCAACGCGGCCCATGCGAGACCGAGAACAGGTTCTGAGCGGTCAATCTGCGCGTTTTTCAAGCAAGGCGTAGAAAAATCCGTCGTGGTCACGACTGCCATTGTCTCGGACTGCCTCGCCCTTTCGCACCGTCCGGGGGATTAAATGCCCCGGGGACGGACGTAATTCCGCATCAGTGTTGTGCGCAAGAAACGTTTGAATCTGCTGATCACCTTCGGCGCGGAACACGGAACAGGTGCAATAAAGCAGGCGCCCGCCGGGACGCACCAGCGGCCACAACAGGGACAGCAGAGTGGCCTGGATGATGGCGAGCTGTTCGATATCGCTTTCCCGCCGCAGCCAGCGCACATCGGGGTGGCGCCGGACGATGCCTGAGGCGGTGCAGGGCGCATCGAGCAAGATGCCGTCAAACGGGGTCCGGCGCCCCTGCACCGGCCACCAGAGCTCGGGATCGCGCGCATCGGCCGCCACCACCCGTGCCTGCAGCCCCAGCCGCACCAGGTTCTGGTGGATCCGCTCGCAGCGCGCCGGATCGATGTCCAGCGCGGTGACCTCGCAGTCGGCCCATTCGAGCAGATGCGCCGTCTTTCCGCCCGGGGCGGCGCAGGCATCCAGCAGTCGCAAGGGCTGGCCCGGCAGGGCTTGCAGGCCTTCGAGCAGCAGCGGGGCCGCGAGCTGGGCACCGGCATCCTGCACCGACACCACGCCATCGACAAACCCCGGGATGTCCTGCACCGGTCGGGCCTGCGCCAGCATCAGAGCCGAGCCACCGAGGGCCATGGCCTCGATCCCCTGGGCCTGCAGGGCCTGGAGATAGGCTTCTGGCGTGGTCCGGCGCTGGTTGACGCGCAGGGTCATCGGCGCCTGGGTGGCATTGGTGTGCAGGATCTCCTGCCAGTGCCGAGGATGGTCGTGGCGCAGGCGTTCTATCCACCAGCGCGGATGGTTCCATTGGGCCATGGGCTCGCGGGCCGTGGCCTCGACCAGGGCCTCGCGCTCGCGCAGGAAACGGCGCAGACAGGCATTGATGAAGGACGATTGCGGGCGCGTGGCGGGCGATTGCTTGGCGGCTTCGACCGCCTGGTCCACCAGCGTGAACATCTCGTACGGCGCGTCGGCCTCGCGCCAGCCCAAGGCCAGGGCCGTGCACAACAGGGCATCGGCCAGAGGCGGGGGGTTGCGCGGCGCCAATTTCCGGCGCAGGGCTTCGGCCTGCCCCAGCCAGCGCAGCACGTGGAACAGCAGGGCCTGGACCCCCGGGCGCAGGCCGGACGGAACCGCCTCCAGGGCGGTCGATGCCGACGCCCCTGCACGCACCTCGGCCAGGGCCTGGGCGCAGGATTGCAGTTGCTGCCACAGAGGCACCTGTTCCGGCGGCACGGATTCTCGAGGCTTGGATGTCACCATGTTCTGTTTCTGGATGCTTTTGTTCATACGGTCAGAGCGGCCGGGCGACCCGGAAACCCACCAGCCAGGCCAGCACAAAGGCAGGGAACTGCCGCAAGGCTGCATTGAGTTCTGCGACGGCCGCATTGAACGCCGTCACCGCCGCCTGGTCCTGAACCATCATCTGTTCCCATTGTGGTCGCAGGGCCTCCGAAAAGAAGGCATCTGCATCCGAAGAAGCGGCCAGGGTCTGGTCGCAGGCCATGCGCATCACCGTCCACGCGGACGACAGGGCGGCCAGCTGCGAGGCGTCGAGCGGGCGGATCTTGGCGGCCTGCAGGCAGGCCCTGAACTGGGTGATGGCCGGCTGCAGGATGCGCCAGTCGGCCGTGTCCGGCGATGCAGGCGAGGCTTTGGGCATGGCCTGCACGTCCAGCCAGGCCAGGTGCCTCAGCCATTGCGACTCGAGCAGGCTGAACGCCTGCACCGCGCTGCCCCGCAGGCGCACCAGCCGGTTGTAGGCGCCCACGGCCCAGAAGATCAGCAACGCCGCACCGACCCAGACACCCAGGGGCAAATCCAGCAGGTCCAGCAAGTTCATGGCTTCAGTTGTCCTTCGCTCGGGTCATGCAAAACGCCCCAGCCCCGTCCATCGACAGGGCTGGGGCGCCAGGACTCAGAGTTCAGCCGCCGAGATTATTCGGAGGCAGCCCCTTCGTTGGACTCGGCGCGTGCCTCCTGGGTGGCCGCCAGTTCGGCAGCCTCCGACTCGGCAATCGCACGGCGCTCGGCTTCGTCCATCGCATCCTTGGCCTTGCGGGCCTGATGGTAAGCGAGGCCGGTGCCGGCCGGGATCAGGCGGCCCACGATGACGTTTTCCTTCAGGCCACGCAGCTCGTCGCGCTTGCCCATGATGGCAGCCTCGGTGAGCACGCGGGTCGTTTCCTGGAACGATGCGGCCGAGATGAAGGAGTCGGTCGACAGCGAGGCCTTGGTGATGCCCAGCAGCAGGTTGCTGTAGGTGGCAGGCACCTTGCCGTCGCGTTGCAGAGCCTCGTTGGTGTTGAGGATTTCCGAACGCTCGACCTGCTCGCCGGCGATGTAGTTCGACTCGCCGGTGTTCTCGACCACGACACGGCGCAGCATCTGGCGAACGATCACCTCGATGTGCTTGTCGTTGATCTTCACACCTTGCAAGCGGTACACGTCCTGCACTTCGTCGACGATGTAGCGGGCCAGCTCTTCCATGCCCAGCAGTCGCAGGATGTCCTGCGGATCGGCCGGGCCGTCCACGATCGACTCACCCTTGTTGACCACCTGGCCTTCGTGCACCAGGATGTTCTTTTCCTTGGGCACGAGCTCTTCCCAGACCTTGCCTTCCGGATCGGTGATCTGCAGACGGACCTTGCCCTTGGTTTCCTTGCCGAACGACACGGTACCGGTCATTTCGGCCAGGGTGCCCTTGTCCTTCGGGGTACGGGCTTCGAACAGCTCGGCCACACGCGGCAGACCGCCGGTGATGTCGCGGGTCTTCTGACCTTCGATCGGGATGCGGGCCAGCACTTCGCCGGGGCCCACGTCCTGGCCGTCGCGCACCTGGATCAGCGCGCCGACCTGGAAGCCGATGGTCACCGAGTGGTCGGTGCCCGGGATCTTGACTTCCTGGCCCTGGGCGTCGACCAGCTTCACCTGCGGACGGACCACCTTGGCCGAGCCGCGACGCTTCGGATCGATCACCACCAGGGTGGACAGGCCGGTCACTTCGTCGACCTGCTTGGCCACGGTCAGGCCTTCCTCGACGTTCTCGAACTTCACCTGGCCGGCGAATTCCGTGATGATCGGGCGGGTCAGCGGGTCCCAGTTGGCCAGCACGGTGCCGGCCTTGATCTGCTGGTCGGCCTTCACCGTCAGGGTGGCGCCGTACGGCACCTTGTGGCGCTCGCGCTCACGGCCGTGTTCGTCCTGGATGATGATCTCGCCCGAACGGGCGATCACCACCAGCTCACCCTTGGTGTTGCTGACGTAGCGCATCGTGGCATTGAAGCCGATGATGCCGTTGGACTTGGCTTCCACGCTGGAGGCGATGGCGGCACGCGAGGCGGCACCACCGATGTGGAAGGTCCGCATGGTCAGCTGGGTACCCGGCTCGCCGATGGACTGGGCAGCGATCACGCCCACGGCTTCGCCGAGGTTGATCAGGCCGCCGCGGCCCAAGTCGCGGCCATAGCACTTCGAGCACAGGCCGTAGCGGGTCTCGCAGATCAGGGCGGTGCGCACCTTCACTTCGTCGACGCCGGCGGTCTCGATCTCCTCGATCAGGTCCTCGTCGAGCATGGTGCCGGCAGGCACCAGCACGGCGCGCGTCTCGGGGTGCAGCACGTCTTCGGCAGCGGTGCGGCCCAGGATACGGTCGCGCAGCGATTCGATCACTTCACCGCCTTCGACGATGGCGCGCATCAGCGAGCCATTGGAGGTGCCGCAGTCGTCCTCGGTGACCACCAGATCCTGGGTCACGTCGACCAGACGACGGGTCAGGTAACCCGAATTGGCCGTCTTCAGCGCCGTATCCGCCAGACCCTTACGGGCACCGTGGGTGGAGATGAAGTACTGCAGCACGTTCAGGCCTTCACGGAAGTTCGCCGTGATGGGGGTCTCGATGATGGAGCCGTCCGGCTTGGCCATCAGGCCCCGCATCCCTGCGAGCTGACGGATCTGGGCGGCGGAACCCCGGGCACCCGAGTCGGCCATCATGTAGATCGAGTTGAACGATTCCTGGTCGACTTCCTTGCCGTGGCGGTCGATGGTCTTCTGCTTGGCCAGTTGGGCCATCATGACCTTGGAGACTTCGTCACCCGACTTGCCCCAGATGTCCACCACCTTGTTGTAGCGCTCGCCGGCCGTGACCAGACCGGAGACGTACTGCTGCTCGATCTCTTTCACTTCCTTCTCGGCGCGCTCGATGATGCCCTGCTTCTCGGGCGGCACCAGCATGTCGTCGATGCAGATCGAGATGCCGGCGCGGGTGGCCAGGCGGAAACCGTTCTGCAGCAGCTTGTCGGCGAACACCACGGTCTCCTTCAGACCGCACTTGCGGAAGGAGACGTTGATGAGCTTCGAGATTTCCTTCTTCTTGAGCGCCTTGTTGATGTTGGCAAAAGGCAGGCCCTTGGGCAGGATCTCGGACAGCAGCGCACGGCCGGCCGTGGTCTCGACCAGCTTGGTCTCGGGCACGAATTCGCCGCTGGTCTTGTCCTTGTTCCACTCGGTGATGCGCACGGTGATGCGGGTGGTCAGTTCGACCTGGCCGGCATCGAAGGCGCGCTGCACTTCGGGCACATCGGAGAACACCAGGCCTTCGCCCTTGCCGTTGATGCGGTCGCGGGTCGTGTAGTACAGACCCAGCACCACGTCTTGAGACGGCACGATCGAGGGTTCGCCGGAGGCCGGGAACAGCACGTTGTTGGAGGCCAGCATCAGGGTGCGGGCTTCCATCTGGGCTTCGACCGACAGCGGCACGTGGACGGCCATCTGGTCACCGTCGAAGTCGGCGTTGAAGGCCGCGCAGACCAGGGGGTGCAGCTGGATGGCCTTGCCTTCGATCAGGATGGGCTCGAAGGCCTGGATGCCCAGGCGGTGCAGCGTCGGAGCGCGGTTCAGCATGACCGGGTGCTCCTTGATGACCTCTTCGAGGATGTCCCACACCACCGGGGTGCCGGATTCGACTTCCTTCTTGGCGGCCTTGATGGTCGTGGCGATGCCCATGGCCTCGAGGCGCGAGAAGATGAAAGGCTTGAACAGCTCCAGCGCCATCAGCTTGGGCAGACCGCACTGGTGCAGCTTCAGGGTCGGGCCCACGGTGATGACCGAACGACCCGAGTAGTCGACGCGCTTGCCCAGCAGGTTCTGGCGGAAGCGGCCGCTCTTGCCCTTGATCATGTCGGCCAGCGACTTGAGGGCGCGCTTGTTGGCGCCGGTCATGGCCTTGCCGCGGCGGCCGTTGTCTAGCAGCGAGTCGACGGCTTCCTGCAGCATCCGCTTTTCGTTGCGGGCGATGATTTCAGGGGCCTTCAGCTCCAGCAGACGACGCAGGCGGCTGTTGCGGTTGATGACGCGGCGGTACAGGTCGTTCAGGTCGGAGGTGGCGAAACGGCCGCCGTCCAGCGGCACCAGCGGACGCAGGTCCGGCGGCAGCACCGGCAGCACCTCGAGCACCATCCAGCCCGGCTTGATGCCGGACTTCTTGAAGGCCTCGAGCACCTTCAGGCGCTTGGCGTTCTTCTTGACCTTGACTTCGGAGCCGGTCAGGTCGCCGCGCAGGCGTTCGATCTCGGTGTCGATGTCGATCGACTCGAGCAGGTCCTTGATGCCTTCGGCGCCCATCTTGGCGACGAACTCATCGCCGTATTCCTTGCGCTTGGCGTCGTAGTCGTCTTCCGACATGATGCTGAACTTCTTCAGCGGGGTCATGCCGGGGTCGGTCACCACATAGGCTTCGAAGTACAGCACGCGCTCGATGTCGCGCAGCGTCATGTCGAGCACCAGGCCCAGACGCGAAGGCAGCGACTTCAGGAACCAGATGTGGGCGCAGGGCGCGGCCAGGTCGATGTGGCCCATGCGCTCGCGGCGCACCTTGGTCTGGGTGACTTCAACGCCGCACTTCTCGCAGATCACACCACGGTGCTTGAGGCGCTTGTACTTGCCGCACAGGCATTCGTAGTCCTTGATGGGGCCGAAGATCTTGGCGCAGAACAGGCCGTCACGCTCGGGCTTGAAGGTCCGGTAGTTGATGGTCTCAGGCTTCTTCACCTCACCGAAAGACCAGGAACGGATCTTCTCGGGCGAGGCCATGCCGATGCGGATGGCATCGAAGTGCTCGTCGGGCGTGAATTGCTTGAACAGGTCGAGTAGCGATTTCATGTGACTCTTTCCCTTTCAAATTAAGAACGTTCGAGTTCGATGTCCAGGCCCAGGGAACGGATTTCCTTGACCAGCACATTGAACGATTCCGGCATGCCGGCTTCGATGGCGTGTTCGCCCTTGACGATGCTTTCGTACACCTTGGTACGGCCTTGCACGTCGTCGGACTTGACGGTGAGCATTTCCTGCAGGACGTAGGAAGCGCCATAGGCTTCCAGCGCCCACACTTCCATTTCCCCGAAACGCTGGCCACCGAACTGGGCCTTGCCGCCCAGCGGCTGCTGCGTGACCAGGGAGTACGGACCGGTGGAACGGGCGTGCATCTTGTCGTCGACCAAGTGGTGCAGCTTCAGGAAGTGCATGTAGCCGATGGTGGTCGGACGTTCGAAGGGCTCGCCGGTGCGGCCGTCGATCAGGTTGGCCTGGGTGCGGGTGGCCGTCAGCCCCTTGGCCTTGGCGATGTCATCCGGGTAGGCCAGCTTCAGCATGGCGCGGATGTCCTCTTCGGCGGCACCGTCGAACACCGGGCTGGCAAACGGAACGCCGGTCTTGAGGTTCTCGGCCATCTCGATGACATCGTCATCGCTGAGCAGCGAGAGCTCTTCCTTGCGGCCATGCGCGTTGTAGAGTTCTTCGAAGAACTTGCGCAGCTCGGCGACACGGGCTTCCTGCTGCAGCAGGTTGCCGATGCGCTGGCCGATGCCCTTGCCGGCCCAGCCCAGGTGGACTTCCAGCACCTGACCCACGTTCATTCGCGACGGAACGCCCAAGGGATTCAGGACGATGTCGGCAGGCGTACCGTCGGCCATATAGGGCATGTCTTCGATCGCAACGACCTTGGACACCACACCCTTGTTGCCGTGACGGCCGGCCATCTTGTCGCCAGGCTGCAGACGGCGCTTGACGGCCAGGTAGACCTTGACCATCTTCAGCACGCCGGCCGGCAGCTCGTCGCCCTGGGTGAGCTTCTTGCGCTTTTCTTCAAATGCCAGGTCGAAGCTGTGGCGGGTCTGCTCGAGCGAGTTCTTGATCGATTCGAGCTGGGTGGCCACTTCGTCCTCGGCCGGACGGATGTCGAACCAGTGGAACTTCTCGACCGAGCTCAGGTAGGCCTTGTCGATCTTGCTGCCCTTGGACAGCTTTTGCGGGCCGCCATTGGCCACGCGGCCGGTCAGCAGCTTCTCGATCCGGTCGAAGGCGTCGGCCTCGACGATGCGCAGCTGGTCGTTCAGGTCGAGGCGGAAGCGCTTGAGTTCATCGTCGATGATCTGCTGGGCGCGCTTGTCGCGCTGGATGCCTTCGCGGGTGAACACCTGCACATCGATCACGGTGCCTTGCGAGCCCTGGTCCACGCGCAGCGAGGTGTCCTTCACATCGGAGGCCTTCTCGCCGAAGATGGCGCGCAGCAGCTTCTCTTCCGGCGTGAGGGTGGTCTCGCCCTTGGGGGTGACCTTGCCCACCAGCACGTCGCCGGGCTGCACTTCGGCGCCCACGTAGATGATGCCCGACTCGTCGAGGCGGTTCAGCTGCTGTTCGGACAGGTTCGGGATGTCGCGGGTGATTTCTTCGGCACCCAGCTTGGTGTCGCGGGCCATGACCACCAGTTCCTCGATGTGGATCGAGGTATAGCGGTCGTCGGCCACCACGCGTTCGGAGATCAGGATCGAATCTTCGAAGTTGTAGCCGTTCCAGGGCATGAAGGCGATCAGCATGTTCTGGCCGATGGCGATTTCGCCCAGGTCGGTCGAGGCGCCGTCGGCGATCACATCACCCTTGGCCAGCTTGTCGCCACGCTTGACGATCGGACGCTGATGGATGTTGGTGTTCTGGTTGGAACGCTGGTACTTGATGAGGTTGTAGATGTCCACACCCACTTCACCGGCCACGGCCTCGTCGTCGTTCACACGCACCACGATGCGGGTGGCGTCGACATAGTCGACCACGCCGCCACGGGTGGCGGTGACCACGGTGCCCGAGTCGACGGCCGCCACGCGCTCGATCCCGGTGCCCACCATGGGCTTCTCGGGACGCAGCACCGGCACGGCCTGACGCGACATGTTGGCGCCCATCAGCGCGCGGTTCGCATCATCGTGCTCGAGGAAGGGCACCAGCGAGGCCGCCACCGACACGATCTGCGCCGGCGACACGTCCATGTACTGCACCCGGTCGGCGCTCAGCAGCGTCGATTCACCCTTTTCGCGGGCCGACACCAGGTCGCCGGTCAGGCGGCCTTCCTTGTCCAGCGTGGCGTTGGCCTGGGCGATGACGTACTTGCCTTCCTCGATGGCGGACAGGTAGTCGATCTGGTCGGTCACCTTGCCGTCCACCACGCGGCGGTACGGGGTTTCGATGAAACCGTATTCGTTCAGGCGGGCATACAGAGCCAACGAGTTGATCAGGCCGATGTTCGGACCTTCAGGCGTTTCGATCGGGCAGACGCGACCGTAATGGGTCACGTGCACGTCACGCACTTCGAAGCCGGCGCGCTCGCGGGTCAGACCGCCCGGGCCCAGGGCCGAGACGCGGCGCTTGTGGGTGATTTCGGCCAGCGGGTTGGTCTGGTCCATGAACTGCGACAGCTGCGACGCGCCGAAGAACTCCTTGAGGGCCGCAGAGATCGGCTTGGAGTTGATCAGGTCGTGCGGCATCAGCGGCTCTTGCTCGGCCTGACCCAGACGTTCCTTCACGGCCTTCTCGATGCGGGCCAGACCGGTGCGGTACTGGTTCTCGGCCAGTTCGCCGACGCAGCGCACGCGGCGGTTGCCCAGGTGGTCGATGTCATCGACTTCGCCATTGCCGTTGCGCAGGTCCACCAGGATCTTGACCACGGCCAGGATGTCTTCGTTGGTCAGCACCATGGGGCCGTTCGGGTCATTGCTGCCCATCTTGGCGTTGAACTTCATGCGGCCCACGCGCGACAGATCATAGGTGTCGGCGTTGTAGAACAGGCGCTGGAACAGGGCCTGCACCGCATCTTCGGTCGGCGGCTCGCCGGGGCGCATCATGCGGTAGATGGCCACCCGGGCAGCGAACTCGTCGGTGGTCTCATCGGTGCGCAGGGTCTGCGAGATGTAGGGGCCTTGATCCAGTTCGTTGGTGTAGATGCACTGCAGGTCCTGGATGCCGGCGCTGCGCAGCTTCTTGAGCAGCGCTTCGGTCAGCTCGTCATTGGCCTTGGCGATGATCTCGCCGGTGTCGCCGTCGACGATGTTGCGGGCCACGACACGGCCGATCAGGAAGTCTTCGGGCACGCTCACATGGGTGGTGCCGGACTGCTCCAGTTCACGGGTGTGGCGTGCGGTGATGCGCTTGTCCTTGGCGACGACGACCTTGCCGCTCTTGTCGGTGATGTCGAAACGGGCCACTTCACCACGCAGGCGCTCGGGCACGAATTCCATCTGCGCGCCGCTGTCCATCAGGCGGAAGTTGTCGTTGACGAAGAAGTTCGCCAGGATGGACTCGGGGTTCAGGCCGATGGCCTTGAGCAGCGTGGTGACCGGCATCTTGCGGCGGCGGTCGACGCGGAAGTACAGCAGGTCCTTGGGATCGAATTCGAAATCGAGCCAGGAGCCGCGGTAGGGAATGACACGGGCCGAGAACAGCAGCTTGCCCGAGCTGTGGGTCTTGCCCTTGTCGTGTTCGAAGAAGACACCCGGAGAGCGGTGCAGCTGGGACACGATCACACGTTCGGTCCCGTTGATGATGAACGAGCCCTTTTCGGTCATCAGGGGCACCTCGCCCATGTAGACCTCTTGCTCCTTGACTTCCTTGACCACCTTGGACTGCGCGCTCGACGATTCGCGGTCGTAGATGATGAGCTGGACCTTGGCGCGCACGGCCGAGGCGAAGGTCAGGCCGCGGGTCTGGCATTCGCGGACATCGAACGCCGGCTTGGCCAGGTTGTACTCGACGAACTTCATCTCCACAAAACCGTTGTGCGAGACGATCGGGAAGGCGGCTTCAAAAGCGGCTTGCAGGCCTTCGTTGGTCCGTTTCTGGGGGGCGCGGTCCGCCTGCAGGAAGGCGGTGTAGGCATCCTTCTGCATCTGCAGCAGGTAAGGCACTTCGAGCACGCTGTCGCGGCTGCCGAAAGACTTGCGAATTCGCTTGCGTTCGGTGTAGCTGTACGTGGATGTTTGGGCCATGAAATCTCCGGGCAAAGACATGAGTCCTGGGTCTTCGACGACTGGAACCGTACGGTGGCGCCTGCTGGGCACACTCGGGCGGGCTTGGTGGTTGGCCACTACCAACCATGGCGGACGGCGACGCATTGCACGTCGCCCGGACCAAGGCATCTTCTGCTGTCGGGGTCAGAAGACACTCAAAAACGGCCCGCGGGCTGCTTTTGGGTGCGCTCTGTTCTCGCCTTGCGCATAAGCGCCAAAGGCTGGAGGCCTTTTGAGCACTCCAGCCTCTGAGCGGAACCCAATTACTTGAGTTCGACCTTGGCGCCAGCTTCTTCCAGCTTCTTCTTGGCGGCTTCGGCGTCGGCCTTGGCAATGCCTTCCTTGACGGGCTTCGGAGCGCCGTCGACCAGGTCCTTGGCTTCCTTCAGGCCCAGACCGGTGATTTCGCGCACGGCCTTGATGACGGACACCTTGTTGGCGCCGGCTTCCAGCAGGACGACGTTGAATTCGGTCTTTTCTTCAGCAGCAGCCGGGGCAGCGCCACCAGCAGCAGCGGGGGCGGCCATGGCGGCAGCGCTCACGCCAAACTTCTCTTCGATGGCCTTGACCAGGTCGTTGAGTTCGAGGACCGTCATGCTGTCGAGAGCGGTCAGAAATGCGTCTTTATCGAATGCCATTTTTAAATTCCTAACAATTGGTTAACAGACTGCGGTGCTTGATCGATCAAGCAGCCACAGCTTCGGTTGCGCCTTCGCCTTTTTTGGCCGCCAGAGCACCCAGCACCACGGCGGTGCGGGAGATAGGCGACTTCAGCAAGCCACACAACTGGGCCAGCAACACTTCCTTCGACGGAATGTTGGCCAGTTGCTTAACGCCGTTCACATCCAGGACTTTCCCTGCGAAAGCGCCGCCACGAATCACCAGCTTGTCGTTGGTCTTCGCGAAATCGGCCACCACCTTGGCGGCGGCCACAGCGTCTTCAGAGAAGCCATAGATCAGCGGACCGGTCATCTGGTCGGCGACGACGTCAAACTGGCCACCAGCGACAGCACGGCGGGCCAGGGTGTTCTTCAGAACACTCAGGGCCACACCCTTGCTGCGCGCTTCGTTGCGCAGTTTCGTCATGTCGGCAACCGTGATGCCACGGTATTCCGCGATCACGAGCGTTTGAGCTTTAGCGGCGAGGCTGGTCACTTCGGAAATGACCGCTTCTTTCTCACTGCGATTCAGACTCAAGGTCTACTCCTTCAAAATGCGTCTCGGGCGGCTGCCCTCGACGCGCCTCAGTGCAGCGACCAACTGTTTCGGAAAATTTTCCATCTGCAGCGGGATCGCCATCTGCGCTGGCCCCTCGGGTATTAAGTGCCTTCCTTGCGGTCGGCACACCAGCGGTCTTGGATGGCCCCTGACAGCCTTGCAGTCATCAGGGCCCACCACACCAGAGGGTTTGCACCCTCTGACGATTTCAGTGATCTGACGATCAGGCTGCGATGGTCTGGGTGTCGACGCGAACGCCCACGCCCATGGTCGACGACACCGCCACCTTGCGCAGGTAGACACCCTTGCTGGTGGCCGGCTTGGCCTTGTTCAGGGCATCGACCAGAGCGGCCAGGTTGCCCTGCAGCTTGTCGGCGTCGAACGAGCGGCGACCGATGGTGCTGTGGACGATACCGGCCTTGTCGACGCGGAACTGGACCTGACCGGCCTTGGCGTTCTTCACGGCCGTGGCCACATCGGGGGTCACGGTGCCGACCTTCGGGTTAGGCATCAGACCGCGCGGGCCCAGGATCTGACCCAGGGTACCCACGACGCGCATGGCATCGGGTGCAGCGATCACGACGTCGAAAGGCATGTCGCCAGCCTTCACCTGAGCCGCCAGATCATCCATGCCGACCACGTCAGCGCCAGCAGCCTTGGCCTCTTCGGCCTTGGCACCCTGGGCGAACACGGCCACGCGCTTGGTCTTGCCAGTGCCGTTGGGCAGCACCACGGCGCCACGGACCACTTGGTCCGACTTCTTGGCATCGATGCCCAGTTGCACAGCCACGTCGATGGATTCATCGAACTTGGCGGTTGCGCATTCCTTCACCAGGTTGATGGCGTCGACCAGGGCATACAGCTTGGTGGTGTCCACCTTGCCTTGCAGTGCTTTGGCTTTCTTGGTGAGCTTCGTCATCACAGGCCCTCCACCGTCACGCCCATGGAACGGGCGGAACCGGCAATCGTACGGACTGCCGCATCAATGCTGGCAGCGTTCATGTCTTTGATCTTGGTCTTGGCGATCTCTTCGAGCTGAGCGCGGGTGATCTTGCCGACCTTGTCGGTGTGCGGACGGGCAGAGCCCTTGTCCAGCTTGATGGCCTTCTTGATCAAGGTCGTCGCGGGCGGCGTCTTGATGATGAAGGTGAAGCTCTTGTCCGCAAACGCGGTGATGACCACCGGCAGGGGCAGACCCGGCTCGACACCTTGGGTCTGGGCATTGAATGCCTTGCAGAACTCCATGATGTTGAGACCGCGCTGGCCCAGAGCGGGACCGATCGGGGGGGACGGGTTGGCCTTACCTGCCGGCACTTGCAGCTTGATAAAACCGACGATTTTCTTCGCCATGCTTTTCTCCTTACGGGTCAAACGCCACACCGGCTTTCACGGCCCGTGCAGCTTCCCGGGGTTGACGACTCTTGATTTTCCGCAGCGCCGAATCGGGAAGCACTGCAACCGGCGGACCGGGAAATTTCGCACGAGAAGCTCAGGTCTTTTCGATCTGGGTGAATTCCAACTCGACCGGTGTCGCACGGCCGAAGATGGTGACCGACACGCGGACCTTGCTCTTCTCGTAGTTGACCTCTTCGACCGAGCCGTTGAAGTCGGTGAAAGGACCTTCCTTGACACGGACCAGCTCGCCGACTTCGAACTCGACCTTGTGGCGAGGCTTGTCGGTGCCTTCCTGCATCTGGCTGACGATCTTCTGCACGTCCTCTTCGGAAATCGGTGCGGGGCGGTTCTTGGCACCACCGACGAAGCCGGTCACCTTGTTGGTGTGCTTCACCAGATGCCAGGACTCATCGTCCATCACCATCTCGACCAGCACATAGCCGGGGAAGAAACGGCGTTCGGTCGTCTTGCGCTGGCCATTCTTCATCTCCACCACTTCTTCGGTGGGGACCAGAATGCGGCCGAACTTATGCTGCATGCCAGCGCGGTTGATGCGCTCGGTGATGTTGCGCTCGACAGCCTTCTCCATGCCCGAGTAGGCATGGACCACATACCACCGCAGGTCAGGATTGGCCGGTGTCGATGCCGCCTGTGCGGCCGTGTTGTCAACAGCGTCTGTCATTTATCGTTTCCAGCCAAGAATCACGTCGTAGAACAGCCATTCCAGCGTCTTGTCGGTGAACCACAGGAACAGGGCCATGATCACCACGAAGCCGAACACATAGGCCGTGATCTGGATCGCTTCCTTGCGGGTCGGCCAGACCACCTTGCGGACTTCACGCACGGCATCACGACCGAAAGCCACCAGCTGTCGGCCAGGCTCCGAAATCAGAAACACCGCCACAGCCGCAGCCAGCCCGACCAGGAGAGCGGCCCACTGGACCAGGGCGCCTTGCTGCGCCAGCAGATAGAACGCAGCCAAGGCTGCGAGCACCAATGCACCCGCAGCCGCGACCTTGGCCTTGTCAGCCCCGGCGTTGACGGTTTCGACCTGTGAAGTTGCCATGATTGGCTGTATCTCGCTTCTAATGGATTGCGTGCCTTGAGACACCGAAGCCCGTCAACACGTGACGGGCTTTTGTTGCGCCACTTTCAGGTGGCAGGGGCAGTAGGAATCGAACCTACAACCTTCGGTTTTGGAGACCGACGCTCTGCCAATTGAGCTATACCCCTCCGCGAAATTACGCGATGATGGTGGCCACGACGCCAGCACCGACGGTCTTGCCGCCTTCACGGATGGCGAAACGCAGACCTTCTTCCATGGCGATGGGGTTGATCAGCTTGACGGTGATCGACACGTTGTCGCCAGGCATGACCATTTCCTTGTCCTTCGGCAGCTCGATGGCACCGGTCACGTCCGTGGTA
>JAFAMV010000088.1 GCA_019233055.1 Curvibacter sp. | reverse complement strand
CCTGCCCCAACAGGAATCGCTGATCGAGTTCCCCAGCCTGTTCCCGATCAAGGTCATGGGCCCCAAGGTCGACGGCTTCGTCGAGACCATGACCGCCATCGCCACCGAGCATGACCCCGGCTTCGAGGCCACCCGCGTGCAATTGCGCGACAGCAAGGGCGGCAAGTACCTCAGCGTGACCCTGACGGTGACGGCGACCAGCCGGGAACAGCTCGACAACCTGTACCGCGCCCTGACCTCGCACCCGCTGGCCAAATACGTTCTCTGAGTTCGGCATGCAGCTCGAGCGCCTGGGCCGCGTGGCCTACGAACCCACTCTGGCGGCCATGCAGGCCTACACGGCCGAGCGCACCGAAGACAGCGACGATCGCCTGTGGCTGTGCGAACACGACCCGGTCTTCACCCAAGGCCTGGCCGGCCAGGCCGGCCATGTGCTGGCCCCCGGGGACATTCCTGTCGTGGCCACCAACCGGGGCGGACAGGTCACCTTCCACGGCCCGGGGCAGGTGGTGGCCTACCCCCTGCTGGACCTGCGTCGCCGCGGGTATTTCGTCAAGGAATACGTCTACCGCCTCGAAGAGGCCATCCTGCGCACCCTGGTGCATTTCGGCGTGACCGGCCACCGCGTGGCGGGCGCCCCTGGCATCTACGTGCGGCTGGACGACCCTTTCAGCCATGCAGCGCTCTCCGGCCCCATGCCGGCCCACGACCCATTCCGGGGCCTGGGCAAGATCGCCGCGCTGGGCATCAAGGTGAGCCGTCACTGCACCTTCCACGGTGCCGCGTTCAACGTGGCCATGGACCTGGAGCCCTTCGAGCGCATCAACCCTTGCGGCTACGCAGGCTTGAAAACCGTGGACCTTTCTACAATCGGGGTTCAATCCACTTGGGAAGAAGCCGCAGAGGTGCTGGGGCGCAAGCTCCAGACCTACCTCGCGCCGTAATCAGATGAGCAGCAACGAAGTCGTTCGAGAAGCACAGGCCGTCGACGCCTACAACCCCCTGGCCAAGCAGAAGGCGGCCGCCAAACTGTCGCGGATCCCCGTCAAGGTCGAGGCCGCCGAAGTGCTGAAGAAGCCGGAATGGATCCGGGTCAAGGCCGGCTCGCCCACCACCCGCTTCTACGAGATCAAGAACATCCTGCGCGAGAACAAGCTCAACACGGTGTGCGAAGAGGCCTCCTGCCCCAACATCGGCGAATGCTTCGGCAAGGGCACGGCCACCTTCATGATCATGGGCGACAAATGCACCCGCCGCTGCCCGTTCTGCGACGTCGGGCACGGCCGCCCCGACCCGCTGGATGTCAACGAGCCCGAGAACCTCGCCAAGACCATCGCCCGCCTGAAGCTGCGCTACGTGGTCATCACCAGCGTGGACCGCGACGACCTGCGCGATGGAGGCAGCGGCCATTTCGTGGAATGCATCCGTCAGACACGTGCGCTGTCGCCGCAGACCCAGATCGAGATCCTGGTGCCGGATTTCCGGGGGCGCGACGACCGCGCGCTCGAGATCCTCAAGGCCGCCCCGCCCGATGTGATGAACCACAACCTGGAAACCGTGCCTCGCCTCTACAAGGAGGCGCGCCCGGGCTCCGACTACGCCTTCAGCCTGAACCTGCTCAAGAAGTTCAAGGCCCTGCACCCCGGCGTGCCGACCAAGAGCGGTCTGATGGTGGGCCTCGGCGAGACCGACGACGAAATCCTCCAGGTGATGCGCGACATGCGCGAGCACCAGATCGACATGCTCACCATCGGGCAATACCTCGCCCCCACCAACAGCCACCTGCCGGTGCGCCGCTATGTGCACCCCGACACCTTCAAGATGTTCGAGGCAGAGGCCTACAAGATGGGCTTCAGCCACGCGGCCGTGGGGGCCATGGTGCGCTCCAGCTACCACGCCGACCAGCAGGCCGGCCACGTGCTGGCCGGCCAGGGGCAATAAGGCTCTTTGCCGATCGCGCCCGCCGGGTCCTCCCTCCCGGGCTCAAGCCGCCTGGGACAGGGAATCCCAGGCCTGCAGGGTTTCTGCCGCATACATCAGCGCAGGCCCTCCGCCCATGTAGGCACAGATGGCCAGCATCTCCTCCAGTTCGGCCCGGGTGCAACCCAGCTTCAGCAAGGCCTTGACATGGAAGCCGATGCAGCCTGAACAGCGCTGCGTCACACCGATCGCCAATGCGATCAGCTCTTTGTGCTTGGCACCCAACTCGCCGGCCGCCATCGAGGCCTTGGCCAACAGCCCAAAACCTTGCATGGCCTCCGGCTGCGCCTTGCGAAAGCCGGCCAGCGATTCGTTGATGCCTTGAATCAATCCGGCGTGGTCTGATGTACTCATGGGGGTATCTCCTTAATACCCCCAACAGTATCCGACCTCACCTCTGCGGCGCTTGATCTGGCGCAATCCGATCTTCAGGGATTCAGCAGGCTGGCGGGCTCATCCGCCTCAAGGACCGCCTTGGCCCACGTAGCCAGCTTGCGGGTATCGCTGCGCAGCACTTCCTGCTTGATGGCCAGGATCTGCGAGGGGTGCATGGAAAAGCTGCGCAAGCCCAATCCGAGCAACAGGCGCGTGGCGCTGACATCGCCCGCCATCTCGCCGCAGACACTGACCCCCTTGTTCTGCGCCCGGCACTCTGCGATGGTGTCGGCCACCAGGCGCAGCACGGCGGGATGCATGGGGTCGTAGAGATGCGCCACCGATTCATCGGCGCGATCGATGGCCAGCGTGTACTGGATCAGGTCATTGGTCCCGATCGACAGGTAGTCGAAATACTTCAGGAACAGGCGCACCGTCAGGGCGGCGGCCGGGATCTCGATCATGGCCCCCAGGCGCAGAGGCCCATAGGGCAAGCCAAGGTTGTCGAGTTCGGCCCGCGCCAGATCCAGCTGAGCCAGGGTCTGACGGATCTCGCTGGCGTGGGCCAGCATGGGGATCAGCAGGTTCACCTGACCGTGCGCAGCCGCACGCAGGATGGCACGCAGCTGCGTGCGGAACATCGCTGGATCGGCCAGACTCCAGCGGATCGCCCGCAGACCCAGCGCGGGATTCAGGTGCGAGTCATCGTGATGCCCGTGGTCAAGGGGTTTGTCTGCGCCCACATCGATCGTGCGGATGGTCACCGGCAGGCCCTGCATGCCTTCGACGGCACGGCGGTAGGCATCGTATTGCTCCTCCTCGCCGGGCAGCCGGCCCTGGCGGCCCATGAACAGGAACTCGCTGCGGAACAGCCCCACCCCCAGCGCACCTGCACGCAAGGCCGCGGGCGCATCCTCCGGCATCTCGATGTTGGCCAGCAACTCGACCTTTTCGCCATCGAGTGTGACCGCCGGGGTGTGCCGCAGGCGGGACAGCCGCTGGCGCTCCAGTTCGCCCTGTCGCTGCTTGAAGCCGTATTCGGCCAGGATGATCGGTGACGGATCCACGATCATCACCCCGGCATCGCCGTCGATGATGACCCAGTCATCCTGGCGCACCAGTTGGCTGGCGCTGCGCGCGCCCACCACGGCGGGGATGTCCATGCTGCGCGCCACGATGGCGGTGTGCGAGGTCTTGCCGCCGACATCCGTGACGAAGCCCGCGAACACGCTCTGCTTGAATTGCAGCATGTCGGCCGGGGACAGGTCGTGCGCCACCAGGACCACCGGGACATCCACGGTGTCGTCGAGCAGCAGTTCCTGCTGCGAGCGGCGTGGCGACGGCGGTGGCGGCGACACCGGCGAGGCGGCGCCCTTCATGTGCCGCAGGATGCGCTCGACCACCTGCTCCAGATCGGCCTTGCGCTCGCGCAGGTACTCGTCCTCCATCTCGTCGAACTGGCGCGCAATCACCTCCAACTGAGTGGTCAGTGCCCATTCGGCGTTGTAGAGACGCTCGGTCACCCAATGCTTCACGCCCGAGGTCAGGACTTCGTCCTGCAACAGCATCAGGTGCACATCGAGCAAGGCCGTCAGTTCGTGCGGGGCCTCATTGGGGCCCATCTGGGACACGCTGGTCTGCAGGCGCTGCAGTTCTTCGACGACCGCATTGCGGGCCACCCGGATGCGGTCGATCTCCAGCGGAACCCGTTCGGGCTCGATGAAATAGTGGGCGACGTCCAGCCGGCTCGAGGCCACCAGCACCGCACGTCCGATCGCGATGCCACGGGCGACCGCCAAGCCATGAACCGTGAAAGTCATGCAAGCCTCCGATGCATCAGTCTGCGTCCTGCCGGTCCTGCGGGACGGGCCTCACTCGCCTTCACCGAATTTGTCGGCGATCAGCGCCAGCAGGGCATCCATGGCGTCCTGCTCGCGATCGCCGTCCGTCTCGAGGGTGACGGTGCTGCCGATACCCGCCGCCAGCATCATGACGCCCATGATGCTCTTGGCATTCACGCGGCGTTCGCCCTTGGAGATCCAGACCTCACAGGGAAAACTGCCCGCGAGCTTGGTCAATTTGGCGGATGCCCGGGCATGCAGCCCGAGCTTATTGCTGATGGTCGTGGTGGTTTTGATCATTCTTTCTCCTAGCCTGGTTTTGCGGTGCCGTGATGGCCACCTGCAGCACGCCCTGCGTGCCGCCCACGACCGCACGCGACACCAGCGCGTCCAACGATTCATGCCGATAGGTGACCGTGCGCAACAGCATCGGCAGGTTGACCCCGGCCACCAGCCGGGACTGGACCCCGTCCACCAGTTTCTGCGCCACATTGCAAGGGGTGGCACCGAACACATCGGTCAGCACCAGGGCGCCGCGCGAACCCATCTGGCGCAGCGCGATGCGTGCCGCCGCCAGTGTTTCCTCAGGCGAGACGTTGGGCTGCACGTCCAACGCCACCACATCCCGATCGCAATCCGGAAAAACGTGCAGCGCACACTGACGCAGGGCATGCGCCAAAGGTGCATGGGCGATGATGAAGATGCTGTTGCTCATGAGGACACTTATTGCAAAACATTATGGCTTTTCGGAGCCAGGACTCGGCGGTCAAGACAAAAAGGGGACCCATGAAGCCCGCTCCCCTCCCTGCATTGGCAAGACCGACAGTATTCAACAACCGCAAGGCCGGCGCCGGGCATCTGTTCACGCTGAGACACAAATCCGCACACCGGCAGGCCAGGAGACCGGGCTGCCAGAGTGCGCTCATCGACCGCCCCCGCCCATCGTGACGTGTCCCCGGAGGCCGCGCGCGGCACCACGCCTCCCGCGTGGCGCCAGAGGATGCCGGGGTGGGCGACGGCATTCATTGCCAACGGAGGCTCTCCAGCAGGGTGTCCAGGGCGTCAGGTGTCAGGCTGGCTGCATAGGCCGCCGCCTGGAACACCTGGATCCCGCTCGCTGAGCTGTGGGCGAACCAGGCCATCTGTGCCGCCACGGCCGCCCCTTGCGGGTTGCGCCCCTGCAGCGACATGCGGACCGATCCCGGGACTGCCAGGCCGCCTCGGGGAACGAATTCCTGCGACGAGGGTGTTGCCGCCCCCAGGCGCATCGCACTGGCGGCCTGCCATCGCGCCAATACCTCGGAGGGTGGCACACCCTGCGGCAACGTGGCGTAGGCCAGCGTGAAAGTGCCCCGCCCCGCCTCGCATCCCAGCATCTGCATCTCCAGCGTTCGCGACCCCATCTCGAGCTGGCGCATGGCGTGGTCCGGCTTGCATGGCATCAGCAGGTGCAGGGGCGCGCCGTCCACCGCCACCTCACGCCAATCCAGGGCAGGACTGCACGCGCTCAACAGCATGACCAGCACGGCCGCGCCAGTCAGCAGGGATCGGAGGCCGAGCTTGGGATTCATGCCATCATTATCGGTTTGACAAGCGACCGATCCTCGGTCCTTCGTGATCGGGGATGGATACAAGGAGTCTACGGATGGCCCAATTTCTTCTGGTGCACGGCGCCTGGCAGGGGGCATGGTGCTGGCGCCGCGTCAGCGAACGACTGGTCCGGGCCGGCCATCGCGCGCACGCCGTCACCTTGACCGGCGTCGGCGAACGAGCCCACCTGCTGAGCCCGGACATCACCCTGGAAACCCACATCCAGGACGTGGTGCAGGCGCTGGACACCGAAGAGCTGGAGCCGGTGGTGCTCGTCGCCCACTCCTATGCCGGCATGCTCGGGACCGCACTGGCCGACCGCATGCCCCAGCGGCTGGCCCATCTGGTCTATGTGGACGCCGTCGTACCACGCCCTGGCGAAAGCTGGAGCAGCACCCATGCCAGTGCCACCCGGCTGGCACGCCTGGGCGCGGCCCGGGCCAGCGAACACTTCAGTTTCCCGGCCCCCGATCCGGCCGTATTTGGCCTTGCGGCAGAAGACCATGCCTGGGTGGCCCGTCGGCAGACGCCTCATCCAGGGCGGCCCTATACCGATGCCCTGGAATTCGACCCTCTCCGCGTCTCTGGTGTGCCCCGCACCTTCGTCAGTTGCACCAACCCCACACTGGGCACCATCGATGTGATCCGGCAACGTGTGCAGGACCCGAAATATTGGGACGGTGCGTGGCTGCCGGGCGCCCGCCTGGTCGAGTTGGCCACCGGCCACGCACCGATGATCAGCGAACCAGACCGCCTCACCGCCTTGTTGCTGGACGCCGCAGCGGCACCGCGGTCGCTTCCCACTGTTAACGCATCGTAAATAGTGCTCCAATCAGCACTTGATGCCAGATCTGCGCATCAGCACAACCGCCCCCGGGTCCGATCGTTCCATTGGCAATGAAATCACTGCACTGACCGAGATGGCTGAATCCGCCTCGCCCCTCGAACCGGCCGCCCCGGCCCCGCCTCACGTCGGGCCGCCACCGCCACGGGCCGACTACCTACTGGCAGGTTCGATGGGGGCTGAACTGTCCGGCCCCTTGCTGGAGATGGAGCAGATCATCCAGCAGTTGCTCCAGACCGGGAAGATGTCGCGGCCGCAGATCAGCAGCCTTCTGCTGTCGCTCTCCACGGCGCGACGCATCGCAACGCAGGCCCAGATGCTGGATCGGCTCAATCACAACCCGATCCGGCAATCCCACGAAAGAGTCCAACTGGATGCACGCCTGCGCCAGGCGCTGGCAGAAAACGACAACCTGCTGCAAAGCCGTGCGGTGGAAATCAAGCAGCGCCTGCATCCCATCGAGGTGGTGCTGGACCCTGGCCTTCTGGAGACCCTGCTCAACGCGGCCTTGTCCTGGATGGCCCGCCCGGGGTTCCGCCTGATCCTGACCCTGGAATCCCAGCCGCTCACCCTGCACGGCCTGCTCAACTTCAAGGCCCGCCCTACGGTGTCCGCCGGCTTCGCGCCCAACGCGCACCAGACCGAACCCTACCGCCTGAGCTGGTACCTCCTGAATGAGGCGGCCTCGCGTCTGCAGATACCGATCCGCTACAACGACACCGGCACACAGTTGCAACTCACACTGGAATTCACGCGCACCCAACACCAGCTCGAGCGTCTGACCCAGCAGGAGTTGGTCGAAAGCGGCGACTCCTGGAGCAGCAGCCATTCGCGCAGCGCCGGCACGCCAAGAGTTCTTCTGGTCAGCAGCGACCCTGCATTGGCCCTGGACATCGAAGGCATCTGCAGTGATTTGCACACCTTGCTGCAAGTGGCCCACTCCGTGGAGCAGAGCCTGAAATACGGCAGCACCGAGGCACCGGATCTGCTCATCGTGGATCTGCGCCTGGGCGAGAACGCCTGTCAATCGCTGCACGAGCATTTTGCCGAGCAATCGCCCGCCTTGCCGTATCTGGAGATCGCCGACGAACAGCACAGCCTGGCCATGGCCAGTTGGTCCTTGAACCCCCACAAGCGGATCAGCCTCGTGCAGGTGCGGGCCCAGCTTCCCCAAGTGCTGGTCCAGGAATTGGGCAAACGGAACTGATGCTGCCGCCGCCTCGTCAAATCCGAGTACCGTACCCGGCCATGAGGCCGTCCCCCCACCCTGGCAGCACCGAACGTAAAATCGCTGGAACGCTACCGGAATCGATCTTGAACACGAAACGAATCACCTACGCCTTGCTGTCGGTTGCAGCAGCCCTGCTGGTGGCCGGTGGGCTGTGGTGGAACGCCCGGCCCGACCCGGCCCCCCAATCGACCTTCGTGCTGCTGGACGGCAGCCGCAAGACCACCCAGGATCTGAAGGGCCAAGTCACCCTCGTCAACTTCTGGGCCACCAGCTGCACCACCTGCGTGGGCGAGATGCCCAAGATCATCTCCACCTACGACAAGTACAAAGACCAGGGTTTCAACACCCTTGCGGTGGCCATGAGCTACGACCCGCCTGCCTATGTGGTGAATTACGCCGAAACAAGAAAGCTCCCCTTCCAGGTGGCCATCGACAACACCGGTTCAGTCGCCAAGGCCTGGGGAGACGTCCAGCTCACCCCGACCTCCTACCTGATCGACAAGCATGGCGCCATCGTGAAACGCTATGTCGGCGAGCCCGACTTCGCCGAACTCCACCACCTGATCGAAGAATTGCTCTCGCAAAAAGCCTGAGCCGCCTCCGCGCCTTCGCTCGTCAGCCGTGCCCACTTCTCTCATCCGCTTTGATGTTCCGCAACACCCGGAGCATCTTGACCAGGCCCGCGAACTGTTCCGCGAATACGCGCGCAGCCTGCCCATCGATCTTGCGTTCCAGCAGTTCGATGCCGAACTGGCAAACCTGCCGGGAGACTATGCGGCGCCGAGGGGTTGCCTCCTTCTGGTGAAGGTGGACGGCAAGCCGGCCGGCTGCTGCGCCCTGCGTCCGCTGGACAACGTCGACTACCCCAACGCGGCAGAGATGAAGCGCCTCTATGTGCGCAAGGCCTATCGTGGTCTGGGCCTCGGGCGTCAGTTGGCCGAGGCAATTCTCGAAGCGGCCCGGATCCGTGGGTATCAATGTGTCCTGCTCGACACCCTCGATGACATGGAAGCCGCACGTGCGCTCTATGGGGAATTGGGCTTCATGGAAATCCCGCCCTACTACCACAATCCGGCAGCCGGGGCGCACTATCTGCGGGCTGAGATCTGAGCACCTGCCGGAAACGGCACCGCGCCAAACACCTGCACCGCAGGCGGCACCCATGACCTTCTGGACAACAGGCCACAGGGCAGATGCTACGGAAGCCCGCAGCACTGCCCTTGACCTGTCGCGACTCAGCCCTTGGCCTGGGCCAAGAGGGTCGCCGCGTCACTGACCTCGAACTTGCCCGGGGCCTCGATGTTCAGCGTCAACACCTTGCCATCCTTGACCAGCATCGAGTAACGATTGCTGCGCAGGCCCATGCCCCGACCCGTGAGATCCAGGGTCAGACCCGTGGCCCGCGCGAAATCGGCACTGCCATCCGCCAGCATGCGCACCTTGCCAGCCGTCTTCTGATCCCGGGCCCAGGCCCCCATGACAAAGGCGTCATTGACGCTGAGGCACCAGATCTCATCCACGCCTGCCGCTTTGAACGCTTCGGCCTGCTCCACATAGCCCGGCACATGCTTGGCCGAACAGGTGGGGGTGAAGGCACCCGGCAAGGCGAAAACCGCAATCGTCTTGCCAGCAGTGGCCTTGCTCACATCCACCGGGTTGGGACCGATGCTGCAGCCCTCGCCCTCGACTTCGGAATATTCCATCAATGTGGTGGCAGGCACGGTATCGCCGATCTTGATCATGGGGGGCTCCTCGGTGGTTGGATCAAAGTGAATCAGGGCGGCCAAAAAGCCGGCCCCAAAAGAAAAACGACCCACATTGTGGGTCGTTTTTCGCGAGGGTGCAGTTCAGGTCTGGAAAGACTTAAACGGCAGCAGCCTTTTCAACCAGACGGGTGGCAACCCAGTTCTTGGTCTTGGAGATCGGGCGGCTTTCGGTGATCTCGATCACGTCGCCCAGCTTGTACTCACCCTTTTCGTCATGGGCGTGGTACTTGCTCGACTTCGCAACGATCTTGCCGTAGAGCTCGTGCTTCACACGGCGCTCGACCAGCACGGTCACGGTCTTGGCACGCTTGTCGCTGACCACCTTGCCGATCAAGGTGCGCTTGAGGGATTTTTTAGCTTCCGTCATGTGGGCTCCTTACTTGGCGGCTTGCTTTTCAGCAAGAATGGTCTTGGCGCGGGCGATGTCGCGGCGCGTGGAGCGCAGCGTGCCCGTGTTGTTCAGTTGTTGCGTGGCTTTTTGCATACGCAGACCGAAGTGGGCCTTTTGCAAGGACTTCACTTCAGCTTCCAGGCCGGCAACGTCTTTTTGGCGCAGTTCAGCAGCTTTCGTCATGTCGATTTCTCCTGAATCACTGGCCGAGCAAGCGGGCCACGAACGTGGTGCGCAGGGGCAGCTTGGCAGCGGCCAGACGGAACGCTTCACGGGCGAGCTCTTCGGGCACACCCACGATTTCGTACAGCACCTTGCCGGGCTGGATCTCAGCCACGTAGTACTCCGGATTGCCCTTGCCGTTACCCATACGCACTTCAGCAGGCTTCTGGGAAATCGGTTTGTCGGGGAACACGCGGATCCAGATGCGGCCGCCACGCTTCACGTGACGGGAGATTGCACGACGTGCAGCCTCGATCTGGCGGGCCGTCAGACGGCCACGGTCCGTGGACTTCAGGCCGAAGTCACCGAAAGCCACCGAGTTACCCCGGGTGGCGATACCGGTGTTGCGACCCTTTTGCTCCTTGCGGTATTTGCGGCGAGCAGGTTGCAGCATCTTTATTCTCCTTTACCGTCCGCTGCTGTAGCGGGCGCATTCACCTTGCGGACGCGCTTAACGGCAGATTTAGCATCAGCACCACCGGCTTCAGCAGGCTTGTCGCTGCCATCGGCCGGAGCGGTGTTGCCACCGATCGGACGACGGGGACCACGGCGGTCAGCACCAGGACGGTCGCCAGGGCGGCCATCACGACGCGGGCCACGCGGGCGACGCTCTTCTTCAGCACGGGGCTCGGTCACGGCGGGCAGGTCATTGCGGCCCAGCGTGTCACCCTTGTACACCCACACCTTGACGCCGATGACGCCGTAGGTGGTCTTGGCTTCGGAGAAGCCATAGTCGATGTCGGCGCGCAGGGTGTGCAGGGGCACACGGCCTTCGCGATACCACTCGGTGCGAGCGATTTCGATGCCGTTCAGACGGCCCGACGACATGATCTTGATGCCCAGGGCACCCAGGCGCATGGCGTTCTGCATGGCGCGCTTCATGGCGCGGCGGAACATGATGCGCTTTTCGAGCTGCTGGGTGATCGAGTCGGCGATCAGCTTGGCATCGATTTCGGGCTTGCGCACTTCTTCGATGTTCACTGCGACCGGCACGCCCAGGCGGCTGGCGAGTTCCTTCTTCAGGTTCTCGATGTCTTCGCCCTTCTTGCCGATCACGACGCCCGGACGAGCCGAGAAGATCGTGATGCGGGCGTTCTTGGCAGGACGCTCGATCAGGATGCGCGACACCGCTGCGTTCTTCAGCTTGGCCTTCAGGTATTCGCGAACCTTGATGTCTTCAGCCAGCATGCCGGCGAAGTCACGGTTGCTCGCATACCAGCGGCTGGCCCAGTTACGGCTGACCGCCAGGCGGAAGCCAGTAGGATGGATTTTCTGTCCCATATTTCTGACCAGCCTTTCAGTTGCCAACCGTCACGTACACATGGCACGTGGGCTTGCTGATGCGGTTGCCACGACCCTTGGCGCGAGCCGTGAAACGCTTGAGCGTCGCACCTTGCTCGACGTAGATCGTCTTGACGCGGAGTTCGTCAATGTCGGCGCCGTCATTGTGTTCGGCGTTGGCGATGGCAGATTCAAGAACCTTCTTGACGATGCCAGCGGCCTTCTTTTGCGTGAACGTCAGGATGTTCAGAGCCTGATCCACCTTCTTGCCGCGGATCAGGTCGGCCACCAGACGGCCCTTATCGACCGACAGACGAACGCCCCGGAGGACTGCACGTGTTTCCATGGTCATTCCTTATTTCTTCTGGACTTTTTTGTCCGCGGGGTGACCCTTGAAGGTGCGCGTCAGGGCGAATTCGCCCAGCTTGTGGCCCACCATCTGGTCGGTAACGTACACCGGCACGTGTTGCTTGCCGTTGTGAACGGCAATGGTCAGACCGATGAACTCGGGCAGAACCATGGAACGACGCGACCAGGTCTTGATTGGCTTCTTGTCCTTGGTGGCAATGGCCTTCTCGACCTTGGCAACCAGGTGATGGTCAACAAACGGACCCTTTTTGAGAGAGCGAGTCATTTGTTACCCCTTACTTTTTACGGCGCGACACGATCATGACCTGAGTGCGCTTGTTGTTGCGGGTACGGTAACCCTTGGTGAGATTGCCCCAAGGATCGACAGCATGACGGCCTTCGCCGGTACGACCTTCACCACCACCGTGCGGGTGGTCGATCGGGTTCATGGCCACACCGCGGACGGTCGGGCGGATGCCCATCCAACGCTTCACACCGGCCTTGCCCAGTTGGCGCAGGCTGTGCTCTTCGTTGGCGACTTCGCCGATGGTGGCGCGGCACTCGATGTGGATCTTGCGGACTTCGCCGGAACGCATACGCACCTGGGCGTAGACGCCTTCACGGGCCAGCAGGGTGGCGGAGGCGCCAGCCGAGCGGGCGATCTGCGCACCCTTGCCGGGTTGCAGTTCGATGGCGTGAATCGTCGAACCCACGGGGATGTTGCGGATCGGCAGCGTGTTGCCGGCACGGATCGGGGCTTCCGAACCGCTCAGCAACGTGGCGCCGGCTTCCACACCACGCGGAGCGATGATGTAGCGACGCTCGCCGTCGGCGTAGCACAGCAGGGCAATGTGGGCGGTGCGGTTCGGGTCGTACTCGATGCGCTCGACCTTGGCCGGGATGCCGTCCTTGTTGCGGACGAAGTCGACCACACGGTAGTGGTGCTTGTGGCCGCCGCCCTTGTGGCGGGTGGTCACGTGGCCGTTGTTGTTGCGGCCCGACTTCTGGTGTTGCGGCTCCAGCAGAGCCGCGTGCGGAGCACCCTTGAACAGGTGGTCACGCGTCACCTTCACCACGGCACGTTGGCCAGGCGAGGTGGGTTTCATCTTGATGACAGCCATGATTACGCAGCCTCCCCAGAGAGGTTGAGCTCTTGACCGGGCTTCAGGGTCACATAGGCCTTGCGAACATTGTCGCGACGACCGATGGACTTGCCAAAACGCTTGGTCTTGCCTTTGGTGTTGACCACAGACACGCCCTTGACCTCAACCTTGAACATCAATTCCACAGCGGCCTTGATTTCCAGTTTGGTAGCGTCCTGCAGTACCTTGAACGTCACTGCATTGGACTTCTCGGCAACCATGGTGGCCTTTTCGGACACGATGGGAGCGACCAGAACCTGCATCAGACGACCTTCGTCAAACTTCACGGTGCTGACGTTGCTCATGCGAACATCTCCTTGAGTTTGTCGATCGCGCCCTTGGTGACGAGCACTTTCTTGTAATGAACCAGCGACAGCGGGTCGGCATAACGCGGCTCGACGATGAGCACGTTGGGCAGATTGCGCGCAGCCAGGTACAGGTTCTCGTTGACTTCTTCGGCGATCACCAGCACCGATTCCAGGTTCATGGCCTTGAACTTGGCGGCCAGGAGCTTGGTCTTGGGCGCGTCGACGTTCAGGCTTTCCACCACGGCCAGACGGCCTTCGCGAGCCAGTTGCGAGAAGATCGAAGCCATACCGGCGCGGTACATCTTCTTGTTGATCTTCTGGCTGAAGTTTTCGTTCGGCAGGTTCGGGAAAATCCGACCACCCCCACGCCACAGCGGCGAGGAAGTCATACCGGCGCGAGCGCGGCCGGTGCCCTTTTGCTTGAAAGGCTTCTTGGTCGAGTGCTTGACCTGTTCGCGGTCCTTCTGAGCGCGGGTGCCTTGACGGGCGTTGGCCTGATAGGCCACCACGATCTGGTGAACCAGGTCTTCGTTGTAGTCACGACCGAACACGGTCTCAGGGGCATCGTACTTCGATGCGGCCTGGCCTTGGTCATTCAGGAGTTCGAGCTGCATCAGTTCGCTCCTTTGGAAGCTTTGGCCTTGACAGCCGGACGCACCGTCACGAAGCCACCCTTGGAGCCCGGAACAGCGCCCTTGATCAAGAGCAGTTGGCGTGCTTCGTCGATGCGAATCACGTCGAGGTTTTGTGTGGTCACGAGGTCGTCGCCGAGGTGGCCCGACATGCGCTTGCCCGGAAACACGCGGCCCGGATCCTGCGCCATCGAGATGGAGCCCGGCACGTTGTG
This sequence comes from Curvibacter sp., assembly GCA_019233055.1. Lineage (GTDB taxonomy): Bacteria > Pseudomonadota > Gammaproteobacteria > Burkholderiales > Burkholderiaceae_C > Curvibacter. The sequence goes on along the minus strand of JAFAMV010000088.1, from coordinate 1,153 downwards.
CGAACGGCTGTTACCGTGGGAAGCACGTTGCGAACCGAAGTGGTGACGCTTGATGGTGCCGGCGAAGCCCTTACCAATGGTCGTGCCTTGCACGTCCACCTTCTGGCCCACGGCGAACACAGCGGTCACAGGCACGTTGGCGCCAGCTTGGTACTGGGCTGCGGTGTCGGCTGTCACGCGGAATTCACGGATGATTTCACCGGCTTCGACACCCGCCTTGGCGAGGTGACCGGCAATAGGCTTGGCCACGCGAGATGCCTTGCGCGAACCGAACGTCACCTGCAGGGCGACGTAGCCATCGTTCTCTTGGGATTTGACCTGGGTCACGCGGTTGTTGGACACATCCAGCACCGTGACAGGGATGGCATCCCCATCATCGGTGAACAGACGCATCATGCCCACCTTGCGGCCCAGCAACCCGAGGGAGTTGCTCAGACTCATGTAGTTCTCCAAAACTTCCACCACACCGACTTCAATTGGCCGACATGTTTTTGCGTGAAAGAGAGTTGATAAATCTCGACCAAATCTGGTCGAGCCCGAAAGTATAACGCGGACCTGCCCAGAAGGCAAGCCCGCATTATTTTGTCAACCTAGCCCACCCGGCACGCCGGGCGGGACTGGGTTCATTGCAGCTTGATTTCGACGTCGACGCCAGCCGGCAGGTCGAGCTTCATCAGAGCGTCAACCGTCTTGTCGGTCGGGTCCACGATGTCCATCAGGCGTTGATGGGTGCGGATTTCGAACTGGTCGCGGCTGGTCTTGTTGACGTGCGGCGAGCGCAGGATGTCAAAACGCTTCATGCGGGTCGGCAGGGGCACGGGGCCCTTGACGATCGCGCCGGTGCGCTTGGCGGTGTCGACGATCTCAGCGGCGGATTGGTCGATCAGCTTGTAATCGAAGGCCTTCAGACGGATGCGGATCTTTTGCTTGGTGGACATGCTTAGTTCTCCTGAGTGTTGTTCTTAAGACTTAAGCAATGATGGTGGCCACGACGCCGGCGCCCACAGTCTTGCCGCCTTCACGGATGGCGAAACGCAGACCTTCTTCCATGGCGATGGGGTTGATCAGCTTGACGGTGATCGACACGTTGTCGCCAGGCATGACCATTTCCTTGTCCTTCGGCAGCTCGATGGCACCGGTCACGTCCGTGGTA
>JAFAMV010000190.1 GCA_019233055.1 Curvibacter sp. | reverse complement strand
TGATCGGGGTGTTCATGGAGGGCGGAGTCCGGGCGTGGGGTTTGCAGGGGAAGTCGCCCGGGATTGTCTCCCTCCCGGGACTGCGGGGCCAGGCCGGCGGGGCTTCTAGCTGGTATCGCGCTTGGGCATGGCTGGGGACCGGTCCACGTCGGGTGCGGCCGGGTGCGCAGTATCTGCATCGGGCTGCGGCGTGAGCCCTGCAGGGGACGGGGCCGCTGCGGCCACCGGCAGCAGCGGCAGCCGCAGCAGGGCCAGCAGCGACAGCCCGACCATCACCGTGCCGACCATGAAGATGTGGGCGATGGCCTGGCGGTACAGATCGGGGCTGGCCAGTTGTCCCCGCAGCTGCTGGGCCAGCAGGGCCCCCGAGCCGGTCACCCCGACCAGTCCGCCCAGCGAGCGGAAGAAACCCAGCATGGCGGTGCCCACGCCGCGCCGATGGCGCGGCAGGGCATTCTGGACCGCCAGGGTCATGTTCGGCATCACCAGGCCCAGGCCGGCGCCGAGGGTGAAGATGGCCGGCCCCAGCACCGCATAGCCGGCACCCCGCCCGATGCCCAGGGCCAGTGCGGCAAAGCTCAGGGTGGCCAGGGTCAGGCCGACCAGGGGCGGGGTCCGGTAGTTGGCGCCCGTGGGGTTGAAGACGCGGCCGTTGAGCGTGGAGCTGATCACCAGGCCCACCATCATCGGCGTGGTGCGCAGGCCCGCATGGCCGGGGCTGGCGCCCATCACCCACTGGAACAGCAGCGGAAAGAACACGCTCGAGCCCATCAGGCCCATGAAGGCCAGCGCCAGCACGAGCGCCGCCGCATGGAAGACCCGGTTGCCGAACAGGTCCGGCGGCAGCACCGGCTCGGGCACCCGGCCGATATGGCGGTACAGCGCCAGCCCCAGCAGCACGGCCAGCAGCGCCGAGCCCAGCAGCTCGGGCGAGGTCCAGGCCCACTCGCTGCCGCCCAGGGCCAGCACCAGCAGGGCCGCCGTGGTGCTGGTGGTGATCAGGGCCGAGCCGAGGTAGTCGATGCGGTGGCTGTGGTGCGGGCGGTCGGCGGGCAGGGCCCGGTTGATCATCCACAGCGCCACGGCGCCCAGCGGCAGGTTGATGAAGAAGATCGAATGCCAGCCCAGGGCGTCGGTCATGAGCCCGCCCAGGGCCGGACCCAGCACGCTGGCCAGGGCGTAGACGGCGGCGATGCTGCCCTGGCGCTTGCCGCGTTGCGCCGCCGGCACCAGATCGCCGATGACGATCTGGGTCAGCGGCACGAAGCCACCGGCCCCCAGGCCCTGCAGTGCGCGAAAGGCGATCAGTCCCGCCATGCCCTGCGCCAGGCCGCACAGGGCCGAACCGAGCAGGAAGATCAGGATGGCGGCGTAGATCACCAGACGGCGCCCGTACATGTCGCTGAGCTTGCCGTACAGGGGCAGGACCGCGGTGGAGGCCAGCACATAGGCCGTGACCACCCAGGACAGGTGGGTGATGCCGCCCAGCTGCGACACGATGCGGGGCAGGGCCGTGGCGACGATGCTCTGGTCCAGCGCGGCCAGGGCCACCATGATGGCCAGGCCCCGGTAGACCGCGTTGATCTGCGACTCGGGCAGCGCTGGCGCGGCCGTGTCGGGGGATGGCTGCTGGGGGCTCATTCGCTGATCTCCTGCAGGTGACGCAAGGCCAGGCGCAGCGCCGCCGTGCCTTCGGCGGGCAGGCGGGCCAGTCGTCCGGCGAGCCAGTCGCGGCGCCGGCTCCAGAGCCTCTCCAGCATCTGCCGGCCGGCTTCGCTGAGGTGCAGGCCGGCGCGGCGACGGTCCTGGGGGTCGGGTTCGCGCAGCACCAGACCGGCCTGTTCGAGCGACTTGACATGTGCGCTCATGGTCGGGACGCGCAGATGTTCCTGCCTCGCCAGTTCCGCCACGCCGATGCCGGGGTGCGCCTCGATGCGCGCCAGCAGCATCGTCTGGTGGAGGCTGAGGTCTCCGGCCTGCTCGGCGCCCTCCTGACGCAGACGGCGCACGAGGCGTTTGAGCACCGCGCGCAATTCGTCGGCCAGTTCGATGGACTGCAGGTCGGAGGGGGCGGTGGTGGACGGCATGGATAGGTAGTTTATCTAACTATCTGGCCAGCCGCCGGACCAGGACCGCCGCAGCGCGGGAAGCCCCACGGCCTGGCATCAGGCCGCCGGGGCGGGCGTGCCCCGGGCGCTCTGCCAGATCCACGGCCGCGCGATCCGGTCGGCCTCCTGGTAGGCCTCGATGTCCTTTCTGCGTCTCAGGGTCAGGCCGATGGCATCGAGGCCCTCGAGCAGCATCCGGTGCTCGTTGGGCGGGACTTCGAAGTGCAAGGTCCGCCCGCAGGGCAGGCGCAGTGCCCGCTCGGGCAGGTCGATCGTCAGGTTCAGCCCGCCCGCGCCCGCCAGCCGGGCCAAGGCCTCGACTTCCGCCATGGGCAGCCGGATCGGCAGCACACCGTTCCGATAGCAGTTGTGTTGGAAGATGGCGCCGAACGAAGGCGCGATGACGCTGCGCAGGCCGAACTGGCGCACGGCCCAGACGGCGGCCTCGCGTGAGGAGCCGCTGCCGAAGTTCTCGCCGGTGATCAGCACGATGGCCTGGCGGAAGGGGGGCTGGTTGAGAACGAAATCCGGGTTTTCGATCCGCTCGCCCTCTGCGGTGGACAGATAGCGCCACGGCGCGAGCAACTTTTCGCCATAGCCATCCTTGCCCGGGCTGGTGATTTCACGCGAGGGGATGAGGAGGTCGGTGTCGATGTTGGCGCGCAGGAGGGGCGCGGCGAGGCCGTGCACATGGACAAACTGTTCCATCAGCGGTTCTCCTGGTAGGGGCGGGGGTCTGCGATGTGTCCGGCGAGCGCAGAGGCTGCGACGGTGGCAGGACTGGCGAGGTGGGACCGCACGCCAGGCCCCTGCCGGCCTTCGAAGTTGCGGTTGGTGCTGGTGATGACCCGGCGCGCCGGTCGGCCGGGTCGGTCGAAACTGTCTCCGCCCGCATGGAAGCACAACGAGCAGCCGCTTTCGCGCCATTCGAAGCCGGCGTCCCGGAAGACCCGATCCAGGCCTTGCGCCTCCGCCAGGCGCTTGACTTCGGTGGAGCCGGGCACCACGAGGGCGGTGACGCCCGGGGCCACCTGGCGGCCCTCCACGATCCGCGCCGCTTCGCACAGGTCCGTCAGCCGGCTGTTGGTGCACGAACCGATGAAGGCGGCATCGATGGGCAGGCCCTGCAAGGGCTGGCCTGGGCGCAGATCCATGTAGGCCAGTGCACGTTCGGTGTCGGGGTCGAGCCTGGTCGGTGTCGTCGCCCCGATCGGTGCCGCCTGACCCGGGTTGGTGCCCCAGGTGACCTGCGGCGCCAATCCTGTGCAGTCGAGCGTCAGCACCTGATCCCAGTGGGCGTCCGGGTCCGAGGCCAGGCTTCGCCAGTGCGCGACGGCCCGGTCCCAGGTGGTGCCCGTGGGGGCGTGCGGCCGACCGCGCAACCAGGCGAAGGTCACCTCGTCCGCCGCCACCAGGCCGGTCCAGGCACCGAACTCGACGGCCATGTTGCACAGGGTCAGCCGGCCCTCGACGTCGAGGTGGCGCACGGCCTCGCCCGCGAACTCGATCGCGTGGCCGGCCCCGCCGGTGGTTCCATGGCGGCTGATCAGGGCCAGGGCCATGTCCTTGGCATACACCCCGGGCTGCAGGCGGCCCAGGAACTCGACCCGCATGGTGCGGGGGCGCGAGCGCACCAGGGTCTGGGTGGCCACGGCGTGCTCGCCTTCCGTGCTGCCGATGCCCCAGGCGAGCGCACCGATGCCGCCGACGGTGCAGGTGTGGCTGTCGCAGCACACCAGGGTGCTGCCCGGCAGGGTGATGCCCTGCTCGGGCGCGACCACATGGGCGATGCCCTGGCGGGGATCTCCGATGTCGAAGAGGCGGATGCCCGCCCGATGGGCCGAACTGCGAAAGGCGCCGATGAAGGCCTCGCCACCTTTGAAAAGCGTCTTGTCGCCGCGCCCGGGGGTGGTGTCGATGATGTGGTCCATGGTGCCGAAGAGCAGCTCGGGATGGGCCACCGGATGTCCCGCCTCTTCGAGGGCCGCCAACACCCGTGGGCCGGCCCGGTCGTGCAGGAACACCCGATCGATGTGCAGCAGCGACTGCCTGTCCTCGAGTTCAGAGATCACATGCCGGGCCCAGATCTTCTCGATCACATTGCGTGCTTTTGCATGCATGGCCGGCTCCTCAGGGCGTCGCGGCCGCAGCTTGCAGGCCGGTCAGAAACCGCTTTTCCAGGGCGAACACCTCGTTGAAGCCCACCAGCTCCAATTGCTCCCTGAAATCGGCCAGGCGCGCACCCGGCCCGCCCGCCCGACCGTTGGTCTTGACTGCCGCCAGGGCGTCGCGCATGCCCTGGATCGCCGCCAGCATCAGGGTGCCGGGCAGGCTGACCCGCGCAATGCCGATCTCCTCCATTTCCTGAAAGCTGAAATCCAGCGGCGAGCGACCGCCCTCGACCACGTTGATGGCCACCGGTCCACGGATGCCTTGCACGGCCTGCCGGGCCAGGTCCTTGGAGCTCATGCCATCGATGAAGACCATGGTGGCCCCGGCGTCCAGATAGGCATTGCCGCGGCGGATGACCTCTGCAATGCCTCCCACGGCCAGTGCATCGGTGCGGGCATTGATCACGAAGTCGGGGTCCTGGCGGGCCTCGGCGCAGGCGCGGATCTTGGCCACGGCTTCGTCCAGCGGGATCAGCGATTTCCCCTCCAGGTGCCCACAGCGCTTGGGCATGACCTGGTCCTCGATGTTGACGCCGGCACAGCCGATGCGCTCGAACGCCTTGACGGCATACCAGGCATTGACCGCATTGCCGAAACCGGTGTCGCCGTCGGCCATCACCGGGATGTCGACCGCATCGACAAGGCGTTGCGTGGCCGTGACCATGTCCGACAGCGACAGAAAGCTGTAGTCGGGCAGGCCCAGGTGACTGACCGAGATGCCGAAGCCCGAACTCTGCAGCGCGGCAAACCCCGCTTCCTGGACGATGCGGGCGGACAAGGCATCGAAGGCGCCCGGCATGACCAGCAGTTCAGGGGCATGGATCAGTTGTTTGAGACGGGTGGTTTTGCGCATTTTCTGCCTTTCATGCATGCATATCTGTTGATAACAATAAAATACTAGCACTAGAATCGAGTCTTGATCAATTCATTGCATACATTGAGAGGTGTCTGATGCGTCATGAAATCCCCCTGCGGTGCCGTCGCTCGGCGCTGGCGGCGGTCTGCCTCCTCGGACTCTGGGCGGGCGCCCAGGCTGCCGATGCCTGGCCCGCCCGGCCTGTGACGCTGGTCGTCCCCTTCCCCGCTGGGGGCACCACCGACCTCACCGGTCGCGCGCTCGCCCGGGCCCTGGCGCGTCTGTGGGGCCAGCCTGTGGTGGTGGAAAACAGGGCCGGCGCGGGCGGCACCGTCGGTGCCTCCGTGGTCATGCGGGCGGCTCCGGACGGCTACACCCTGTTGCTGGGCACGCCCGCCGACCAGGTCAACGCCCCGTTGCTGATGAGCCGTGCGCCCTATGACCCCGCACAGGCCTTTGCACCGGCCGGATGCATCAGCCGTGGGCCCAATGTCCTGGTGGTCAATGCCAAGGTCCCTGTCCGGTCGGTCGACGAGCTGATCCGTCTGGCCAAGGCCCAGCCGGGCAAGCTGCATTTCGCCAGCGCGGGCAACGGAAACACCTCGCATCTGTCGGGAGAGCTGTTCAGCCAGACCGCTGGCATCGATCTGGCCCATGTTCCCTACCGTGGGAATTCGCCTGCGGCGATCGATGTCATGGGGGGGCAGGTGGAGATGATGTTCTCCAGCCCGGCGTCGGTCAGACCGCACATCCAGAGCGGCGCATTGCGTGTGCTGGCCGTCACCTCGGATCGGCGCGTGCCCGGTTTTCCCGACACCCCCACATTGCGGGAGTCGGGGCTGGCCATGGATATCTACAGCTGGTCGTGC
>JAFAMV010000161.1 GCA_019233055.1 Curvibacter sp. | reverse complement strand
CGGATGCTGCAGCGCGGCGAGGTGGATGCCGCCGCAGGCCAGGCGTCCGAGCTGTATTCGGTGCTGGGCGCGGACCCGCGTTTCTACATCGAAGCCCTGCCCATGCCGCGCGCGCCCCACGATGGTTGGGCGGTCGGCATGGCGGTGAAGAAGGAGTCGGAAGACCTGGCGCAGGCGCTGCAGGCCGGGCTCAATGCCCTGGCGAGCGACGGCCGCCTGGCCCAGGTGTTCGCCTCGGCCCAGGTGCCCTGGCAGACGCCCTGAGAGCCTGTTCAAGTCTCCCACGGCCCGTGCGAGACATTGAACAGGCTCTGAGGACAGTGCGCAGTCGGTCTGTCACCTGCTGCGCCCTGGAGCGTTCCAAAATGTGACACTCCGATGCCGCCCTGGGGTCCTCCCGGGGCGGCTTTCTTTCTGGCGCTCAGGGCAGGGCCAGGATCCAGCCCACCAGCTTCTCGGCGTCGGGCTGGCTGATCGCCACCGCATTGGGGGGCATGGCCAGGCCGCTGGCCTTGCCCTTCCAATGGCTGCTGTAGGGGTTGGAGCCCTGCAGCACGGTGCGCACGAGGGCCTCCTGCGCCTGGGCCTGGCCCCGGTATTTCTGCGCCACGTCCTGCCAGTTCGGGCCGACCGGGGGGCTGCCGTCGGCGCTCTTGGAACCCGATTCGATGTGGTGGCAGGTCATGCAGCCGCTCTTGAGGGCCAGGGTCTTCATCTGCGCATCGAGGTCGGCATCGGCGCGGGCCGCCTGGCTGCCCAGCAGCATCAGGGCGCCCAGCAGCAGGGGGGTACGGATCAGCATGGGGAATCTCCTTGTCGTGAAAACAAGGGAAATCCGCAAAAACCATGCCCTTTCCAGGTTTATTTCAGCTTCCTCGATCCGTTTGCGCTGCCTCAAGTAGAGGGCCTGTCGGCTGCGCTAAGGCGGTCGCCGGTCGGGAGTCCCAGGCCTTTCAACACCAGCCCGGTGATGAGTTCGCGCGCCTGGTCGAAATCCTCGGCGTCCAGGGCCGGCTTGCCCAGCAGCAGGGCGAACTGGGGGCCCAGGTCGGCATAGGCCTGGGTGGCCGACCAGAGGGTGAACAGCAGGTGGGTGAAGTTCAGGCGCGCGATGCGGCCTTCGTCGGCCCAGCGTTCCAGGGTCGCGACCTCGGTCTGCAGGCGCGGGGCGACTTCGCGGGCGATGACGTCGGCGTAGCGCGGCGCGCCCGCGATCACCTCGAGCGTGAACATCTTCGTGCCATTGGGCCGCTCGCGCGAGGACTGCAGCTTGGCCGCGATGTACTCGCGCAGCGCCTGCTCGGGGTCGTGGTGGCGCGAGATCGCGTCCAGCCCGGCCAGCCATTGCATCAGCACGTCGTCGAGCACCCGGCGGTACAGCGCCTCCTTGCTCGGGAAGTTGTAGAGCAGGTTGTGGCGGCTGATGCCGACCGCCGCCGCGATGTTCTCCAGCGAGGTGCCCTCGAAGCCGAACTGGGCGAACTGGCGCTCGGCCTCGGCCAGGATGCGTTGTTCCTTGTCCTGGCGGGCCTTCAGCCGCGATGCGGAAGCACTCCGGGGTGATGTGCTGTCGGGAGGCGGGAGGTCGGCGGAAGGCGGCAGTTCTTCGATGCTCATGGCGTCGATTGTGTGGCAGCGCGGCCGGTCGGCCGGTCGGCCGGCCGGCGTCGTGGATTGCGGGTCTTCCCGGATGGGGAAAGCCCCATGATTTAAATTTTACCAATTGGTAAATACTGTATCCACGCCAGCGGCCCCGGGAGCCTGACTGGCCTTGGTCGAACCTGCAAACCCCCCACGGAGGTCGTCACGATGGATACCCCTTCCACCCGAGCCTGCGGCATTCATGCCGCCAGGCTGAACCTGGCGGACTATGCCCGCCAGTTCTCGGATTCCCACCCGCCGCTGACCCGGGCCCAGGCCCTGATCGAAGCCGAGCGCTGCTATTACTGCCACGATGCGCCCTGCACCACCGCCTGCCCGACGGGCATCGATGTGCCCACCTTCATCCAGCGGGTGGCGCAGGACAACAACCGGGGCGCGGCGCGTGCCATCCTCGAGGCCAACCCGCTGGGCGGCATGTGCGCCCGGGTCTGCCCGACCGAGATGCTGTGCGAGCAGGCCTGCGTGCGCAACACCAACGAGGGCAAGCCGGTGGAGATCGGTTCGCTGCAGCGTTATGCCACCGACGCCTACTTCGCCGAGCCCGGCGCCCCGCTGTTCACCCGCGCCGCGCCCAGCGGTCGCCGCGTGGCCGTGGTGGGGGCGGGGCCGGCCGGGCTGGCCTGCGCCCATGGCCTGGCGCGCTTCGGCCACAGCGTGACCCTGTTCGACGCCCATCCCAAGCTCGGCGGGCTCAATGAATATGGGCTGGCGCGCTACAAGACCACGAACAACTTCGCCCAGCAGGAGGTGGACTGGCTGCTGTCCATCGGCGGCATCGAGGCGCGGCCGGACCAGTTGCTGGGCCGCGACATGACGCTCGACAGCCTGCTGGCCGCCTACGATGCGGTGTTCCTGGGGCTGGGGCTGGCGGGCGTGAATGCCCTGGGCGTGGCCGAACCGGCCCTGCAGGGCCTGCGCGCGGCGGTGAACTTCATCGCCGAACTGCGCCAGGCCGAAGACCTGTCGACGGTGCCGGTGGGCCGCCGCGTGGTGGTGATCGGTGGCGGCATGACCGCAGTCGACGCCGCGGTGCAGGCCCGCAAGCTCGGCGCTGAGGAGGTGACCATCGTCTACCGCCGGGGCGTCGAATCCATGTCGGCCTCGACGGTGGAACAGGCCTGGGCCCAGACCCAGGGGGTGACGATCCGCCACTGGGCCGCGCCCAAGGAGGTGCTGGGGGCCGGCGGCCAGGTCCAGGGGGTGCGCTTTGCCGCCACGGCCAGCCGCGACGGCGCCCTGGTCGAGACCGGCGAGCAGTTCACGCTGGAAGCCGACATGGTGCTCAAGGCCATCGGCCAGAGCTTCGTGAGCCAGCCCGTGGGAGCGCGCATCGAGCTCCAGGGGGGGCGCATCCTCACCGACGAATCGGGCCGCACCAGCCTGCCGCGTGTCTGGGCCGGCGGCGACTGCCGCCACGGCGGGCGCGACCTCACCGTCGAAGCGGTCGAGCATGGCAAGCAGGCCGCCCTGTCCATCCACCTGAGCCTGAGTGCTGAATTGGCCGCCGCGCCGCTGCTGGAGACCCAACATGGCTGATCTTTCCTCCGACTTCATCGGCATCAAGAGCCCCAACCCCTTCTGGCTGGCCTCGGCGCCGCCCACCGACAAGGCCTACAACGTGGTCCGCGCCTTCGAGGCCGGCTGGGGCGGCGTGGTCTGGAAGACCCTGGGCGAAGACCCGCCGGTGGTCAATGTGAACGGCCCGCGCTATTCGACCCTGCTGTCGCAGGACCGGCGGGTGGTCGGTTTCAACAACATCGAGCTGATCTCCGACCGGCCGCTGCAGGTCAATCTGGAGGAGATCCGCCAGGTCAAGCGCGACTGGCCCGACCGCGCCATGGTGGTGTCGCTGATGGTGCCCTGCGAAGAGAAGTCCTGGCGCGACATCCTGCCCCAGGTCGAGGACACCGGGGCCGACGGCATCGAGCTCAACTTCGGCTGCCCGCACGGCATGAGCGAGCGCGGCATGGGCGCGGCGGTGGGCCAGGTGCCCGAGTACATCCAGATGGTGACCGCCTGGTGCAAGCAGTATTCGAAGCTGCCGGTGATCGTGAAGCTCACGCCCAACATCACCGATGTGCGCTACCCGGCGCGGGCGGCCAAGGCCGGC
>JAFAMV010000083.1 GCA_019233055.1 Curvibacter sp. | reverse complement strand
ATGCGCTGGCGGCCGAGCAGGCCGGCAAGGCGCTGGAGCTGCGCATCCGCAACGAGGCGCGCTCCATCAGCGAGAAATATGTGGCGCCGCCCCACACCACCGACTTCGCCATCCTGTTCCTGCCCACCGAAGGCCTGTATGCCGAGGTCTTGCGCCGCCCCGGCCTGATGGAGGCATTGCAGCGCGAGCACCGTGTGACCCTGGCCGGGCCGACCACGTTGATGGCGGTGCTGAACTCGCTGCAAATGGGTTTTCGCACATTGGCGCTCGAGAAGCGCTCCAGCGAGGTCAAGCAGGTGCTCGGGGCGGTCAAGACCGAATTCGTCAAATTCGGCGACGTGCTCAGCAAGGTCAAGCAGCAGACGCAAACCGTGCTCAACACCCTGGACCAGGCCCAGACCCGCAGCAATGTGATGAACCGGGCGCTGAAAAGCGTCGAGGCCCTGCCCGAGGCCGAGGCGGCGCGCCTGCTGCCCGAGCTCGGCGAGCCAGGCGCCGAGGCCTCTTGAGACGCGAACTCGGCTCCGAACTGGCCCGCCTGGTCTCGGCCCAGGTCTGCATCCATGCCGCGATGGCGGGCATGCGCATGGCCACACCGCTTCTGGCCCTGCAGCAGGGCTACAGCCCGGCGGCGGTGGGGGCGCTGCTGTGCCTGTTCGCGCTGACCCAGGTCTTCCTGTCGCTGCCGGCCGGGCGCTTCGCCGATCGCCACGGCCTGCGCCTGCCGCTGGCCCTCAGCGTCGGGGTGGCCTGTGCCGGCAATGCGCTGGCCATGCTGTTCCCGGTCTTTCCGATGCTCTGCCTGGCGGCGCTGTGCACCGGCGGGGCGTCCGGTGCGGCCATCATCGCCCTGCAACGCCATGTGGGGCGGCTGGCCCACGGACCGACCGAACTCAAACAGGTGTTCGGCTGGCTGTCCCTGGGGCCGGCGGTGTCGAACTTTCTGGGCCCCTTCAGCGCCGGCCTGATGATCGATTCGGCCGGTTTCCGTGCCGCCTTCGCCCTGATGGCCGCATTGCCGCTGCTGTCATGGTGGTGGGCGCGCCAGACCCACGAGCTGCCGCCGGTGGCCGCCGCGCCCGAGGGCGTGCGCAAGCCGCCGGCCTGGGCGCTGCTGCACGACACCGGCTTCCGGCGCCTGCTGCTGATGAACTGGTTCCTGTCCTCGAGCTGGGATGTGCACACCTTCGTGGTGCCGCTGCTGGGGCATGAGCGCGGCCTCAGTGCCTCGGCGATCGGGACCATCCTCGGGGCCTTCGCGGTGGCGGCGTCGGGCGTGCGGGTGTTGCTGCCGATGGTGGCCGAGCGCATCCGGGAGTGGGCGGTGATCATGACCGCCATGGTCTCGACCTCGCTGCTGTTCGGGGTCTATCCCTTGCTGCACGGGGCCTGGGCCATGGGCTGCTGCTCGGTGCTGGCGGGTTTCGCGCTGGGCTCGGTGCAGCCCATGATCATGAGCATGCTGCACCAGATCACGCCGCACGACCGCCACGGCGAGGCGCTGGGCCTGCGCCTCATGACCATCAATGCCTCCAGCGCCGTCATGCCGATGCTGTTCGGCGCGGCCGGCACCGTGGTGGGGGTCGGGTCGGTGTTCTGGGTCTCCAGCCTGCTGGTGGGTTCGGGTTCGCGGCTGGCCTGGGCCATGCGACGGGGCCCGGACGCGGCCTGAGCCACGGCGCCGGGCCGGGCCTTTTCAGAGGCGGTAGAAGGCCTGGATCTGATGCCAGGCCTGCTCGGGCTCATCCGCGAAATGGAACAGGCCCAGGTCTTCGGGCGAGATCGTGCCTTCTTCGACCAGCAGATCGAAGTTGATGAGGCGCTTCCAGAAGTCGCTGCCGAACAGCACGATGGGCACCGGCTTGGCCTTGCGGGTCTGCACCAGGGTCATCACCTCGAACAGCTCGTCCAGCGTGCCGAAGCCGCCGGGAAACGCCACCAGCGCCTTGGCCCGCATCATGAAATGCATCTTGCGCAGCGCAAAGTAGTGGAACTTGAAGCACAGGCTGGGCGTGATGTAGGGGTTGCCTTTCTGCTCGTGGGGCAGGGCGATGTTCAGCCCCACATTGAGGGCCCCCACGTCGTGGGCGCCGCGGTTGGCGGCCTCCATGATGCCGGGGCCGCCGCCGGTGCAGATGTAGAGCCGGTCTGCGGGCGCGCGCTTCTCGCTCTCGCTGGCGACCAGGCGCGAGAATTCGCGGGCCAGGTCGTAATAGCGTGCGTTGCGCACGTCGCGCCGGGCCTTGGCCAAGGCTTGCGCGTCACCCTGGGCCTCGGCGGCGACCAGGGCCTTCTCGGCGTCCTCGGGCGCCAGGTAGCGCGCGCTGCCGAACACCACCACGGTGTTGTCGATGCCCTGGGCCGCATGGCCCAGGTCGGGCTTGAGCATCTCGAGCTGGAACCGGATGCCGCGGGTTTCGCGGCGCAGCAGGAATTCAGGGTCGGCAAAGGCCAGGCGGTAGGCATCGGCGTCGAGGGAGGCTCCGCCATCGGCGTGTGCCTGCAGCTCGGCCCAGGCGTCCGCCAGCCGGCGGTCATTGAGTTGGGTGTTCGCTTCCATGGCTGGATTGTGCCTTCTGTCAGACCACCGGCAGGCCAGTCGGGATCGGTCCGACCCCGCACGGCGTGGGGCTGCTGCTGCTATGCTCGCCGCCCATGACTGATCCGGCATCCCGTGCAGGCGCTGAGCTGCGCCATGGTTTCTCCGCGCTGTTGCGGCAACAGGCTTACATGCGGTTCTGGTGCACCCGGCTGGCGGCCACCACGGGCAATCAGATGCTGATGGTCGCAGTCGGCTGGCAGATGTACGACCTGACCGGCAGCGCCTGGGATCTGGGTCTGGTCGGGCTTTACCAATTTTTACCCGCGCTGTTGCTCAGCCTGGTGGCCGGCCATGTGGCCGACCGGGTGCACCGTGCACGCATCGTGGCCGCCTGTGTGCTGGCCCAGGCCGTGGTGGCCCTGACCCTGGTCGTGACCACCCACGGCGGCTGGGTCAGCCGCGAATGGCTGCTGGGCCTGTCGATCGTGCTCGGCGCGGCCCGGGCCTTCCAGATGCCGGCGCAGCAGGCATTGACGCCGATCCTGGTGCCTGCCGTCATGCTGCCCCGGGCCATGGCCTTTTCCTCGGGGGGCATGCAGGCGGCCATCATCGGCGGCCCTGCGCTCGGCGGGCTGATCTTCGTGGCGGGGGCCACGGCGGTCTATGCCACCTGCACCCTGCTGTTCGCCATCGGCATGGCGCTCATCCTGCGGGTCCATTACGACCATGAGCCGCCGCCGCACGAGCCGGTCTCGCTGTCCTCGCTGATGGCCGGGGTGCGCTTCATCTGGCAGCGCAAGGTGGTGCTGGGGGCGGTGTCGCTGGACCTGTTCGCGGTGCTGCTGGGCGGCGCGGTGGCCCTGCTGCCGATCTATGCCAAGGATGTGCTGCATGTGGGCCCCTGGGGGCTGGGCCTGTTGCGCGGCGCGCCGGCGGCGGGCGCGCTGCTGATGTCGGTGCTGCTGACCCGCTGGCCGCTGGAGCGGCAGGTCGGCCCCAAGCTGCTGGTGGCGGTCGGGGTGTTCGGGGTGGCCACCCTGGTGTTCGGCGTCTCGCGCAGCCTGTCCGTGTCGCTGCTGGCGCTGGCGGTGTCGGGGGCGGCCGACATGATCAGCGTGGTGGTGCGCCAGACCCTGGTCCAGCTGGAGACGCCCGATGCCATGCGTGGGCGGGTGAGTGCGGTGAATTCGGTCTTCATCGGGGCCAGCAACCAGCTCGGCGAGTTCGAATCCGGTGCCACCGCGGCCTTGCTCGGGCCGGTGGGCTCGGTGGTCTTCGGCGGCGTGGGCACCGTGCTGGTGGCGGCGCTGTGGTGGCGCTGGTTTCCGCAATTGGCCCGACGCGACCGCATGCAGCGGCAGGCCTGACCGGGGCCGGACATGGCAGGCGGCACCCCGGTCCCTCCCCAGCCGGCCTTCGCGGCCGACGCCGAAGTCCATCGGGCGCTGGCCCAGGAACTGCGTCAGGCCGGTGATGAGTTCGGTGCGCTGGCGCACCTGATCGCGGTGCGGGCCCTGGAAGCCCGGGGCGGGCCCGAGGCCGCAGCCAGCCTGGCCGCCCTGGCCGATGTGGCCACCGGGTATTTCATGCTGGAGCGCGATGCGCCCGCCGAGCGCTGGTACCGCCTGCTGCTGGTGCTGGCGCCGGACTCGGCCATGGCCTTGCAGAACCTGGGCGCCCTGTGCCTGCGCAACCAACGCAGCGCCGAGGGGCTGGCGTTCAAGCAGCAGGCCTATGCCCTGCAGCGTGTCTTCATCGAGCGGGTGCCGGGGGCGCAGCGTCGTGTCCTGTTGCTGTGCGCCGGACTGGCCGCCGGCAATGTGCCCTTCGAGGGGCTGCTGTCGGCCGGGCTCAGCGACCGCATCAAGTACGCCATCGATTGTGCGAAGCCCGAGGAGGACGCCGCGCTGCCGCCCTTTGACCTGGTCTTCAATGCCCTGGGGGATGCCGATGCCACCGCGCCCTGGCAGGACCGCCTGGAGCGCTTTGCGCACCACGGCCTACAGCCGTTGCTGAACCGCCCTGAGGCCGTGGCGCAGACCCGGCGCGATCGCCTGGCCGGGCTGTTGCAGGGGCTGCCGGGGCTGGTGTGCCCGGCCTGCCTGCGCCTGGAGGGCCCGGAGGCACCGGCGGCGGCCCTGGCCTGGGTCGGTGGGGCCGGCGGACCGGACTGGCCGGTGTTGCTGCGCCCGGCCGGCACGCACGGCGGGGAAGGGCTGCAGCGCTGCGCAGGGACGGCCGAACTGCTGGCGGCGATCCAGGCCCTGGACGGGGCGTTCTACCTCAGCCAGTACCGGGACTACCGCAGCACCGACGGCCATTTCCGCAAGTACCGGGTGGTCTTCGTGGATGGCCAGCCCTGGCCCTACCACCTGGCCATCGGCGGGCATTGGCTGCTGCACTATTTCTCGGCCGACATGCTGGCCCAGGACTGGAAGCGCGACGAGGAGCGGTGCTTTCTCGACGACCCAGCAGCCGTGCTGGGGGCCCCGGCCATGGCGGCTCTGCGGGCCCTGGGCGGGCGCCTGGGGCTGGACTATGCGGGGGTCGATTTCAGCCTGCTGCCCGACGGCCGCCTGCTGGTCTTTGAAGCCAACGCGACCATGCTGGTGCACCGGGAGCGCGGCGAGGGGCCGCTGGCCCACAAGAATGCCGCCGTGCAATGCATCTACGAGGCCTTTGAGGCAATGTTGCGGCGGCGCCTCGAGCCGTCGCCGGGTCAGTGAGCCGAGCGCCCTGCCTGCAGAGCCGGCGCGAAAAGTCTAGGATGGGCGGTCTTACATTTCCATTGCCGACAGCCGCCATGTCCGTGCCCGATCCTGTCCTTGAAGTCCTGCCCCGTGACCTGAGCGCCTATCGCCAGGGCAATCTGGGCATCGACTATGTCCATCGCTTCGACTCGGGCCGTCCCGGGCCGGATGTGCTGGTCAATGCCTTGACCCATGGCAACGAGTTGTGCGGCATGGTGGCGGCCACCCATCTGCTGGACAGCGGGGTCCGGCCGCTGTGCGGCAGCCTGACGGTCAGCTTCGCCAATGTCGAGGCCTACGAGCGTTTCGATCCCGCGCGGCCCTTCGACAGCCGCCAAGTGGTGCACAACCTGAACCGGGTCTGGTCCGATCAGGCCCTCGACGGCCAGGACGACAGCCCCGAGCTGCGGCGTGCCAGGGCGCTGCGGCCGGTGGTGGCGGCGGCGCAGCACATTCTCGACATCCATTCGACCAGCCAGGACGTGGAGCCGTTCTGGGTCTATCCGGCGCACGAGCGCAATGCGTGCGTGGCCCGAGCCCTGGGGCAGCCGGCGGTGCACCTGGTGATGCCGCGCGGGCTGGGCTCGGGCATTCCCCTGATCGAGCACGGGCGCCATGGCCAGCGCGGCAGCGATGCCGGTGCCGCGCTCGTGGTCGAGTGCGGCCAGCATTTCCTGCGGTCCTCGGCCGATCTGGCGGTGGCGGTCACCCTGGCCTTCCTGCGTCATTTCGGCCTGCTGGCCCCTGACACGAAGGCCTCGGCGCCCGAGGTGACGGCCCGCCGCTTCGAGCTTCTGGAGACGCGCCTGGTGCGCACGCCCGAGTTCAGGTTCGTCCGTCCCCTGGTCGGTTTCGAACGTTTCGACGAGGGCGAGCTGATCGCTGTCGATGGCGAGGACGAGATCCGCGCGCCCTGCGCCGATTGCACCGTCTTGATGCCCACCCGGGCGCCGCAGGTGGGCAGCGAGGCGGTCTACCTCACGCGGCCGATTCCGGATGCCTGAAGCCCCTTCGCCCCGCCTGGGGTTGATCCTGCTCGACACCCGCTTTCCACGGCCGCCGGGCGATCTGGGCCGGCCGGACAGCTACCCCTTGCCGGTGCTGACCAAGGTGGTGGAAGGCGCGGTGCCGGCCGAGGTGGTGAGCGATGCGGCCCGATTGGACGCCTCACCGCTGGCCGCGCAGTTCGTGGCGGCCGCCCGCGATCTGGCGGCGCGCGGGGCATCGGCCATCACCACCAGTTGCGGCTTTCTGGTCTTGCTGCAGGCGCGTCTGCAGGCCTCGGTGCCGGTGCCGGTGTTGAGCTCAAGCCTGCTGGCCCTGCCGGAATTGCTGGCCCGGGAAGCCGCCGTGGGCGTGCTCACCATCAGCGCGGAGCGCCTGGGGGGCGACTACCTGCGCGCTGCCGGCGTGCCGGCCTCACGGATGGGCGACGTCTGGGTCCAGGGCATGCCGGCAGACAGCCATTTCGTGCAGGCGATCCTGGGCAACCTGGACGCGCTGGATGAGTCCAGGGCCGCCCAGGAGGTGCTGGCCGCCGGCCTGGCCCTGAAAGCCCGGGCGCCGGCCTTGCGCACGCTGGTGCTCGAATGCACCAACCTGCCGCCCTATGCCGAGGCCTTGGCGCAGGCCACTGGCTGGCGCATCGTGAGTCTGCTGCAGTCAAAGCGCCTGCTCGCAGAGCAGGTCCGGGCGCTGGACTGGCAGACCGTCTGGCATGGGCCCTCGCCATGAAAAAAGCCCGCCTTGCGGGCGGGCAGGTTCTTGGTAGTGCAGCGTTCTGTTGCGCTGTCAATCGACCTGCGGCGGGGCCTGGGGTGCAGGCCTCGTCGCAGGCGTTTCATAGCTCAGTCCGTTGACCCGCAGGCCTTCGCGGGACAGCTTGCGGGCGCTTCGCGGCCCGATGCCGCGTACCCGTTCGATCAGGTCGGACCAGTCGGCGAAAGGGCGCTGCCCGCGCGCCTCGAGGATGCGCCGCGACAGGCCGGGCCCGATGCCCAGCACGCTGTCGAGCTGCGCCTCGGTGGCCTGGTTGATCTCCAGCGGGCCGGTGGCGGCGCTGCTCAGTCCGAAGGGGGCGCCAAAGCAGAAGGCAAGAAAGGCTTTGCGGTGGATCATCTGGGCTCCTGTCGTTGAGCACGCATATTCAACGATGAGGCCTTGATCCGGTTGACCGCCGGGCTGCTGTTTCTGTCGCCTGGGCTGTCGGTGAGCCGGTTCTCAGAGCTCCTCGACGCGGCGGGCCGGGTAGCTGTCCCAGGACTGGCAGCCGGGGCATTGCCAGAAATGCTGCTTGGCTTCAAAGCCGCAGGCGGCACAACGGTAGCGCGTCAGGGGTTTGACGGCATGGTCGAGGGCGCGCTGGATCTGCGGGTGGAACTGCTCGTGCTCGAGTCGTTCGCTGGCGATCCAGCGGGCGGCGGCCACCAGGGAGGGTTCGCGCTCCAGATGCCGGACATAGCGTTCGCGGGCCTGCTGGGGCGGCATGCCCATGGCCTGCTGCAGCGCCACCAGGCCGTCGAGCACGTCGAGCGAGGGCGATTGCAGGTAGCTGGCCTCCAGCCGCTGCAACACCGCTTGCAGCCGTCCCACGGCGGCGGCATGGGTGACCAGGTCATGGACGGCCAGCGGCAGGTGGGTGGGCGTGGTGTCGGCCATCTTCTCGAGCGTCTCGCAGGCGGCTTCGGTCTGTCCCTGGCCTGCCAGCAGGCGGGCGGTCTCGAGGTAGGCACGGGGTGCCTCGGGGGCGGTCTGCAGGGCCTGGCGCAGCAGCTCGAGCGCGCCCGGCACATCTTTCTGGGCGGCCAGGCTCAGGGCCTGTTCACACAGGTAGTGGGCTTGCCGGGTGTTGAAGCGGCCCTGGCCGGCGTTGTCCATGCGCAGCGCGATCGCCGCCGCATCCGCCCAGTCGCGCGAGCGTTCGTAGATGGCCAGCAGGGCCAGTCGGGCCTGGCTCTCGAAAGGGGTTCCTTCCAGCTTGTGCAGGGCAGCCTCGGCGCGGTCCAGCAGCCCGGCCTTGAGAAAATCGAGGGCCAGCGCGTGCTGTGCCCGTTCACGGTCGGTGGTGCTCAGGTCGGCGCGGCTGAGCAGGTGTTCGTGCACCCGCACCGCGCGCTCGTATTCGCCGCGGCGGCGGAACAGATTGCCCAGCGCGAAATGCAGCTCCGAGGTGTCGGGGTCGTTCTGGACCGCTTCGATGAACGCGTCGATGGCCTGGTCCTGCTGCTCGTTGAGCAGGAAGTTGAGGCCCTTGAAATAGGCCTTGGGTGCCTGTCGATTTTCGAGCCGCCATTGGCGCAGGTCGAAGCGGGAGGCGACCCAGCCGAGGACGAAGGCCAGCGGCAGGCCCAGCAGGAGCCAACTGAAATCAAATTCCATGAGGGATGTCGTTTGCGTCGCCTGCGGCAGGCTGTGCTTGAGGGGGCGGGGGCGTGGGGGCGGCCTCTTCCTGCGGGGTATCGGCCTGGCGTTGCCGGCGCGCGGCGCTGCGCTGTTTCCACCAGCGGGGCACCATGCCCAGCGCGCCGACGGCCACGCCCAGCGCGAAAGCCGCCAACACCACCAGCACCATCGGTGCACGCCACTGCGTGCCGAAGAAGAAATGGACGGTGGCGTCCTGCTGGTTGTTCAGCGCGAAGGCGAAGAGGGTAAAAAAAATGGCTGCCTTGAGCAGCCACATGAGGTATTTCATTCATCTCCTCAGTGACGGGGAGATTCTAAGCTGCCACCAGGCCTGGATCAGGCGCTGGCCGGCGGCGTGATCAGGGGGCGGGATCGCTCTGACCGAGAACCGCTTCGGTGCCTTGATCGACCGCTTCACGCAAGGCCTTGCCCGGCTTGAAATGCGGCACCCGCTTGCTGGGGATGGCCACACTTTCGCCGCTGCGCGGGTTGCGCCCCATGCGGGGGGGGCGGTGGTTGATCGAAAAGCTGCCGAAACCCCGGATCTCGATGCGGTGACCGCGCACCAGCGCATCGCCCAACGCATCAAGAATGGTCTTGACTGCCTGCTCGGCATCGCGATGGGTGAGTTGGCTGAACCTGCTGGCCAGTTCTTCAACGAGGTCGGATCGGGTCATGAATTCGCAAAGGAAAAGAAAAAGGGCCGGTTTTGCTGCAAAGGCAAAACCGGCCCCGGGGCCGGCTGATCGCTCAGGATCAGTTGTTGCCGCCATCCAGCTTGGCGCGCAGCAGGGCGCCCAGGCTGGTGGTGCCGGCGCTTTCGCGGGCCGATTGCTGGCTCAGGGAAGCCATGGCTTCTTGCTGGTCGGCGGCGTCCTTGGCCTTGATCGACAGCTGGATGTTGCGGGTCTTGCGATCCACATTGACCACCACGGCAGTCACTTCGTCGCCTTCCTTCAGCACATTGCGGGCGTCTTCCACGCGGTCACGCGAGATTTCGCTGGCGCGCAGGTAGCCGACGATGTCTTCGCCGAGGTCGATCTCAGCGCCACGGGCGTCCACCGACTTGACCTTGCCGGTCACGGTCTGGCCCTTGTCGTTCACGGTCACGAAGGTGGTGAACGGGTCGGAGTCGAGCTGCTTGATGCCCAGGGAGATGCGTTCGCGGTCCACGTCGACGGCCAGCACGATGGCTTCGACTTCCTGGCCCTTCTTGTAGTTGCGCACGGCAGCTTCGCCGGGTTCGTTCCAGGACAGGTCGGACAGGTGCACCAGGCCGTCGATGCCGGCAGCCAGGCCCACGAAAACGCCGAAGTCGGTGATCGACTTGATCGGGCCCTTGACGCGGTCGCCGCGCTTGGTGTTCTGGGCGAACTCTTGCCAGGGGTTGGCCTTGCACTGCTTCATGCCCAGGCTGATGCGGCGCTTGTCTTCGTCGATCTCGAGGACCATGACTTCGACTTCATCGCCCAGGGTGACCAGCTTGCTGGGGGCGATGTTCTTGTTGGTCCAGTCCATTTCGGAGACGTGCACCAGGCCTTCGATGCCGGGTTCGAGTTCCACAAACGCGCCGTAGTCGGCGATGTTGGTGATCTTGCCGAACAGGCGGGTACCTTGCGGGTAGCGGCGGTTGACGCCCATCCAGGGATCGTCGCCCATCTGCTTGAGGCCCAGGGACACGCGGTTCTTCTCGGTGTCGAACTTGAGGATCTTGGCGGTGATCTCTTGACCGGCTTGCACCACTTCGCTCGGGTGGCGGACACGGCGCCAGGCCATGTCGGTGATGTGCAGCAGGCCGTCGATGCCGCCGAGGTCGACGAAGGCACCGTATTCGGTGATGTTCTTGACCACGCCGTTGACGATGGAGCCTTCCTTCAGGGTTTCCATCAGCTTGGCGCGCTCTTCGCCCATCGAGGCTTCGACCACGGCACGGCGCGACAGCACGACGTTGTTGCGCTTGCGATCGAGCTTGATGACCTTGAATTCCAGGGTCTTGTTTTCGTAGGGCGACAGGTCCTTGATCGGACGGGTGTCGATCAGCGAGCCCGGCAGGAAGGCGCGGATGCCGTTGACCAACACGGTCAGGCCGCCCTTGACCTTGCCGCTGGTGGTGCCGGTGACGAATTCGCCGGATTCCAGGGCCTTTTCCAGGGCCAGCCAGGAGGCCAGGCGCTTGGCCTTGTCGCGCGACAGGATGGTGTCGCCGTAGCCGTTTTCGATGGCGTCGATGGCCACCGAGACGAAGTCACCCACTTGGACTTCGACTTCGCCCTTGTCGTTCTTGAACTCTTCGAGCGGCACATAGGCTTCGGACTTCAGGCCGGCGTTGACCACGACGAAGCTGTGCTCGATGCGCACGACTTCGGCGGTGATGACTTCGCCAGCGCGCATTTCCGAGCGCTGCAGAGATTCTTCAAAAAGGGCGGCAAAAGATTCAGACATGAAGGTTCCTAGTCCGCAGGCAGGAAAAGAAGGGCACCATTGCCATTCGGGTCGGGCTGCTTGCGGCGGTCTTTTTGCGGGAGGTCCCGCGGTTGGTTGATGAACCGCACAGCCTGTGCGCTGACGCGCGAAGGGGGCCGTGCGGGCCGGTGTCACCGGCAAGGCCAGGGGCCTTGCCGGTTCGGATCAGGCCTGGGGATGAGCCCCGACGGCCTGAGCCTGCAGCCACCCGTCCAGCACCTGCTGCACCGATTGCTCGATGCTCAGCGCGGAGTTGTCCAGGGGGTGTGCGTCGTGCGCCGGCTTGAGCGGCGCGACCGCCCGTGACTGGTCTCGGGCGTCGCGCGCTTCCAAGTCTGCGCGCAAGTCGTCTATGTTAGCTGAAATTCCCTTTGAAATCAATTGCTTATGCCGGCGCTCGGCGCGGCATGCGGCCGAGGCGGTCATGTAGACCTTGAACGGGGCGTCGGGGAAGATCACGGTGCCCATGTCGCGGCCATCGGCCACCAGGCCGGGCAGGGCCCGGAAGGCATGCTGCAGGTCGACCAGGGCGAGTCGCACCGCCGGCAGCGCGGAGACCTTGGAGGCGTTCATGCCGGCCTCTTCGGTGCGGATGGCCTCGCTGACATCGTCTTCGCCCAGCCAGACCTTGCCGTCTTCGAAGCGCACCGGCAGCCGGCGCGCCAGTTCGGCAATCTTGGCTTCATTGGCCGGGCCGATGTCCAGGCCCGCTCGGCCAGCGGCCAGCGCGGTGATGCGGTACATCGCGCCCGAGTCCAGGAAGTGGTAGCCCAGGCGCTGCGCCACCGCCGCCGCGACCGTGCCTTTGCCCGAGGCCGTGGGGCCGTCGATGCAGATCACCGGGATCCGGGCGGTCTCGGCCTGGACCAGGCTGAACAGGCCTTCGAAATAATCGGGAAAGGTCTTGGCCACGCACTTGGGGTCTTCGATGCGCACGACCACCGCGTCGGGGTTGAAGGCCGCCAACGAGAAGCACATCGCGACCCGGTGGTCGTCGTAGGTGTGGATGCTGGCACTGCGCCAGCCGCCGGCCGGCAGCGGGTGCACGCGCAACCAGTCGGGGCCTTCCTCGACGGAGGCACCGAGCTTGCGGCACTCGGCGGCCATGGCGGCGATGCGGTCGGTCTCCTTGACGCGCCAGCTGGCGATGTTGCGCAAGGTGCAGGGGCCGTCGGCGTACAGCGCCATGACAGCCAGGGTCATGGCGGCATCGGGGATGTGGTTGCAGTCGAGGTCGATGGCCTTGAGCGGCCAGCTGCCGCGAGAGACTTCGAGCCAGTTCGCGCCGCCCTGAACCGTGGCGCCCATGGCCTGCGCCGCCTCGATGAAACGGATGTCGCCCTGGATCGAGTCCAGGCCCACGCCCTGGATGCGGACCCGGCCGCCGGGCGTGCCGGGTGCGGCCAGGGCACCTAACGCGATGAAGTAGCTGGCCGAGGAGGCATCGGCCTCCACATGGATGTCGCCGGGCGACAGGTAGCGGCTGCCGGCGGGCACGGTGAAACGCGACCAGCCGTCGCGGCGGATGGCGATGCCGAAGCGTTGCAGCAGCTTGAGGGTGATCTCGATGTAGGGCTTGGAGATCAGCTCGCCGACCACCCCGATGACGATGTCCTGTGCGGCCACCAGGGGCAGGGCCATGAGCAGGGCGGTGAGGAACTGGCTGGACACGTCGCCGCG
>JAFAMV010000066.1 GCA_019233055.1 Curvibacter sp. | reverse complement strand
GGTCTGCGGTGGCTCCGAATCGACGGTGTCGCCGCTGGGCATCGGTGGTTTTGCGGCTGCCCGGGCGCTGTCCACCCGCAATGACGACCCCAAGACCGCTTCCCGTCCCTGGGACAAGGACCGCGACGGCTTCGTGTTGGGTGAGGGGGCTGGCGTGGTGGTGCTCGAAGAGTACGAGCATGCCAAGGCCCGTGGTGCCCGCATTTACGCCGAGTTGTCGGGCTTCGGCCTGTCTGGCGATGCCTTCCACATGACGGCGCCGAATGTCGACGGACCCCGCCGTTCGATGGAGATGGCCTTGCGCAACGCCGGTGTCAATGCAGACCAGATCAACTATCTGAATGCCCATGGCACCTCCACGCCGCTGGGCGACACCAACGAATCCAATGCCATCAAGGCGGCTCTGGGCGAGCACGCCTACAAGGTGGTGGTGAACTCCACCAAGTCCATGACGGGGCATCTGCTGGGCGGTGCCGGGGGCATCGAAAGTGTGTTCACCGTGCTGGCGGTGCACCACCAGAAGAGCCCGCCGACCATCAACATCTTCAACCAGGATCCGGACTGCGACCTGGACTACTGCGCCAACGAGGCCCGCGATCTGAAGATCGATGTGGCCGTGAAGAACAACTTCGGCTTTGGTGGCACCAACGGGACGCTGGTCTTCAAGCGGCTGGCCTGAGCGCTGCGCCGACACCTTGGCCTGGCCGCTGCGAGCCTGAGCGGACGCGATGCATCAGGCGCCTGCTGTCACCTATCCCTTCGGGCCGGCATCCTGGCCTCGGTGGGGCCTTTTGGGGCTCGGGTGCGTCACTTTGGCTGCTTTCACGGGCTGGTGGTGGTTCTCGGCCAGCCCTTGGTGGATCCAGGCCTTGGCCTGGGGGCTTGCCGCAGGCGGGGCGGCGAACGCATGGCGTTGGCTGGCTGCGATGCCTGTCGGCGAGCTGTGCTGGACCGGTGAAGGTTGGTGTTGGCGCCTGGCTGCACAGCCGCAGGACTGGCCCGCAGGGCGGGTCGTGCCCTGCCTGGACTGGCAGCGGGGCATGCTGTTGAAACTGATCCCCCAGGAGCGTCAACAACCGGTGCGGTGGGTGCTGGTGGGGGCACTCCGCTGGCCGGCGCGCTGGCATCCATTGCGACGTGCGGTATATTCGCGCGCTGCGCAAATGGCGCACTGAGCCTGATGCTCGGGCTTTCTTCTTGACTCATGACCTCTTCACCACCTGAATTCACACCCGCTCCGGACGACAGTGATCTGTTGTTGGTCCAGCGCACGGTCGGTGGCGATCAGCGGGCGTTCGAATTGCTGGTCCTGAAATACCAGCGGCGTGTGGGACGCCTGGTGGCGCGCATGGTCCGGGACAGCGATCTGGTGGACGATGTGGTGCAGGAGACCTTCATCCGCGCCTACCGGGCGCTCCATCAGTTCCGTGGCGAGGCCCAGTTCTACACCTGGCTCTACCGGATCGCGGTGAACACGGCCAAGAAGGCCCTGGTGGACCTGCGCCGCAACCCGGTGATGAGTGAAAGCGCCTATCGCTCGCGTGACGACGATGATGAAACTTCCCCCGTCGAGAACGAACTAAGCACCGAAGAGACGCCTGAGACCGTGCTGGCAGCCAAGGAAATCGGCGCCACGGTGAATGCGGCCATGGAGGCCCTGCCCGAAGATCTGCGTCAGGCGGTGACCCTGCGTGAGATCGAAGGATTGAGCTACGAAGAGATTGCCGAGGTCATGAATTGCCCCATCGGTACGGTGCGATCGCGCATCTTCAGGGCGCGCGAGGCCATCTCG
Source organism: Curvibacter sp. (assembly GCA_019233055.1). GTDB lineage: Bacteria > Pseudomonadota > Gammaproteobacteria > Burkholderiales > Burkholderiaceae_C > Curvibacter. The sequence continues at coordinate 14,177 of JAFAMV010000066.1, read as the reverse complement.
GCCAAGGTCAAGCCCTTGCTGACCAACCAGAGCGGCAAACGTTGGTAATGAAACAGTGAGATTTGCAAATGGACAGACTGTCTGAAAATCGCGCCTTGATCTCCGACCTGACGGATGGCGAACTGGATGAAGCCCGGCTGGATGAGGTGATTTCGCTGCTGGCCGAAGATGACGAAGCCTGTCTGGCCTGGGAGGCCTACCACCTGACCCGGGACGTCTTGAGGCATGGCGCTGTGATTTCCGAGGTGGCCGTGGGGCGCGTCAGCGCGTCGTTCATGGGCGAACTGCGTCAGCGTTTGCAGCAGGAGACCATCGAGCCCCTCGGGGTCGAGGCGGCACGTCAGCCTTCGCTGCCGCAAGTCCAGGTGGCGGCGTTGACCGAGCGGCCGGAAGCCGCCAATGCACCCGTATTCCGATGGCGTCTGGTGGCCGGGGTCAGCTCGATGGCCGCCGTGGCGGCGGTCGGTTGGGCTCTGGTGGCCTCGCAGCCCGCAGCGGAGCGCAGCAGCGCGCTGCTGGCCCAGTCCCAGGCACCTGCCCAGGCGGTGGCCGTGGTGCAGCCGGTGCAGGCGGATGCCCAGGCCGTGATGCTCCGTGATCCGCAACTGGATGAACTGCTGGCAGCGCACAAACAGTTCGCAGGCAGTTCGGCCTTGCAGTCACCGGCAGGGTTCCTGCGCAATGCGACGTTCGAAGGGTCGGATCGGTGATGACGCAGTCGGGGTGCTGGCGGCGCCTGTTCGCCGCGGTGGGGTCGGGGATGCGGGGCGGTGTCGGCAGCCTGGGTGTTTTTGCGGCCGTGATTCCAATGCTGGTCGCTGCGCCTGCGGATGCGGGCCCGGAGCCTGGGTCCACCAATGCTGGGGTCCGTGCGGCAGCGGTCTCGGCCGGGCCTGAGCGCAGCCTCAATGACTGGTTGCAGCGCATGCGCAACGCCACCAACCAGCGGGCCTATGTGGGAACCTTCGTGGTCCTGTCGTCCGCCGGTGGCATGTACAGCTCCAGGATCTGGCATGCCTGCAGTGGCGATGTGCAGATGGAGCGCATCGATGCATTGACCGGGCCTCCGCGCATGACGCTGCGGCGCAATGAGCAGGTCATCACCTTCATGCCCGATCTGCGCGTGGCACGGGCGGAGAAGCGCGAGTCCTCGGGCGTCTTCCCCAATCTGCAGAAGGCGGACGACGTCTCCCTGGCTGGCTTCTACCAGATCCAGGCCGGCGGGGTCGACCGCGTGGCCGGTTTCGATGCCGATGTAGTGCTGATCCAGCCCAAGGATGCGCTGCGCTTCGGCTACCGGATCTGGAGCGAGAAGCGGACCGGCCTGGTCATGAAGATCCAGACGCTCGATGGCGACAGCCGTGTGCTCGAGCAGGCCGGCTTCTCCGAGCTGGAGCTCGACGCCAATGTTCGGATGGACAGATTGGCGCAGATGATGGCCAACACGACCGGCTACCGGGTCGACCACCCCGAGATGGTCAAGACCACGGCGCTCGACGAGGGGTGGGTGCTCAAGAGCCCGGTGTCGGGCTTCCAGCCTGTGAGTTGCTATCGCCGGGTGCATGCACCGGCGACGGCGATCACCTTCGGACCTCAGGCGACGCCGGTTCCAGACAGCATTCTGCAATGGACTTTCTCGGATGGCCTGGCCACGGTGTCCCTGTTCATCGAACCCTATGACCGGCTTCCCCACCCCCAGGAGGAAGTGCAGGCATCGATGGGCGCGACCCAGACCCTGGCCAGGCGACTGGCTGGCGACTGGTGGTTGACCCTGGTCGGTGAGGTGCCGCAGGCCACCCTGCGCCTGTTTGCCCAGAATCTTGAACGGCGCAAGCCTTGAGCGGCGATGCGCCTTCCCCTGGCACCGGGTCACCCGCCGACGGGTGGCAGCCAGGAGCCCAAACTGACGATGAGTTGAAAGGTCGATGATGTCCAAGGTCAATGGCGGTGTGAAGGTTCGCAATTGGGCGGTGTCGCTGGCCCTGTTGGGGGTGGGTGCGTCCAGTCTTCTGGCGGTCCCACCGGTGATGGCGCAGTCCGCCTCGGCGCAAGGGGTGCGCGTCCTGCCCGATTTCACCGACCTGGTCGATCAGGTGGGGCCGTCCGTGGTGAACATCCGTACGCTGGAAAAGGCATCCAGCCGCAGCGATGCCGCCAACGGCATGGATGAGGACATGCTGGAGTTCTTCCGCCGTTTCGGACTCCCTGTGCCGAACGTGCCGCGCCAGGCGCCTCGTCAGCAGAAGCCTCAACCCGACGAGGAAGCCCAGCCGCGGGGTGTCGGCTCGGGCTTCATCCTGACGGCGGACGGCTACATCATGACCAATGCCCATGTGGTCGAGAGCGCCGACGAGGTCATGGTGACCCTGACCGACAAGCGTGAATTCAAGGCGCGCATCGTCGGAGCCGACAAGCGGACCGATGTGGCGGTCGTGAAGATCGAGGCGGCCGGTCTTCCGGCGGTCAGGATCGGGGATGCGAACCGCCTCAAGGTCGGTGAATGGGTGATGGCCATCGGCTCGCCCTTCGGGCTCGAGAACACGGTGACCGCTGGCATCGTCAGTGCCAAGCAGCGTGACACTGGCGACTACCTGCCATTCATCCAGACCGATGTCGCGATCAACCCGGGCAATTCGGGGGGGCCGTTGATCAATATGCGTGGCGAGGTCGTGGGCATGAACAGCCAGATCTATTCGCGTTCCGGTGGCTTCATGGGCATCTCCTTCGCCATCCCGATGGACGAGGCCATCCGGGTCAGCGACCAGTTGCGGGCCACCGGGCGCGTCTCGCGTGGGCGCATCGGGGTGCAGATCGAGCAGGTCACCAAGGATGTGGCCGAGTCCATCGGTCTGGGCAAGCCGTCGGGCGCCCTGGTGCGCGGGGTCGAAGTGGGGTCTCCGGCCGAGAAGGCCGGTGTCGAGGCCGGCGACATCATCGTCCGCTTCGATGGGCGGCCCATCGACAAGAGTGCCGATCTGCCGCGGGTCGTGGGCAACACCAAGCCCGGCACCCACAGCATGGTGACGGTGTTCCGGCGCGGCAGCACCAAGGATCTGGCCATCACCATTGCCGAGGTCGAGCCCGATACCGCGACAGCCAAGCCGTCGGACAAGGAGGAAAAGAGCAAGTCCTCGTCGGCTGCCCAGTCCCTGGGCCTGATGGTCAGCGAGCTGAGTGCCGCCCAGAAGAAGCAGCTGAAGATCAAGGGCGGGGTCAAGGTCGATGCCGCCAGCGATGCGGCTGCCCGGGCCGGATTGCGGGAGGGTGATGTGATCGTCGGCATTGCCAACACCGAAATCACCTCGGTCAAGGAATTCGAGACCGCCGTGGGCAAGGCTGACCGCAGCAAACCGATCAATGTGCTGTTCCGTCGTGGCGAATGGGCCCAGTACGCATTGATCCGCCCGGCACGCTGACCGGGTTGGATCGACCCGCAATGGCGTCGGTCCAAACCCGTTGGCTGCTCTGGGGTTTTCTGATTTCTGTCGCCAATCATGACGATTGGCGACATTTTTTGTGGGGATGTGGGTAAAGAGTGGAAAGCACCCAAGGCTGGGATTGCCCGAGGCTAATTCTCTGTTTGGGTAGAATCGACCCCGTCGACCGATGCGCTATGGCATATCGAAAAGAGCAAAACCCACGATGCGGGAAGTGGAGGGTGTGATCACAGCCGATCCACATATCACCCACATGTTGTCCAGAATTCCATCAACAGAATCTGTTGATAAGCTGTTCATAAGTTGTGTGTTGTTGCGCTGCAACGACGCCGCCGGGGCCTTTTTCGGGCTGTACGTTGGGGGCTTTTTGCCTACAATGAAGATCCAACTATCGCAGTTGCCATAGATTGTTGGTTCAGGGCGCGTCGCTACCAGACGCGCCCTTTTTTCTTGCCTGCCGCCAGACTATTCAACCATTTAAGCGTTCCCCTTGATGAATCACATCAGAAATTTCTCGATCATTGCGCACATCGACCATGGCAAGTCGACCCTGGCGGACCGCCTGATCCAGCGCTGCGGCGGCCTGGAGGAGCGCGAGATGGAGGCCCAGGTCCTGGATTCGATGGACATCGAAAAAGAGCGTGGGATAACCATCAAGGCCCAGACTGCCGCCCTGCAGTACAAGGCCAAGGATGGGCAGGTCTACAACCTCAACCTCATCGACACGCCCGGTCACGTCGACTTCTCCTACGAGGTCAGCCGCTCCCTGTCGGCTTGTGAAGGCGCCTTGCTGGTGGTGGATGCCTCGCAGGGGGTGGAGGCGCAGACGGTGGCCAATTGCTACACGGCCCTGGACCTGGGGGTCGAAGTGCTGCCGGTGCTCAACAAGATGGACCTGCCCCAGGCCGATCCCGAGAACGCCAAGTCCGAGGTCGAGGACGTGATCGGGATCGACGCCAGCGCCGCCATTCCCTGCTCGGCCAAGACCGGCATGGGCATCGAGGAGATCCTCGAGGCCATCGTGGCGCGCATCCCCGCCCCCAAGGGCCAGCCGGAGGCGCCGCTGCGCGCAATGATCATCGACAGCTGGTTTGACAGCTACGTCGGTGTGGTGATGCTGGTGCGGGTCGTCGACGGCCGCCTGGGCAAAGGCGAACGCTTCAAGATGATGGCCACGGGGGCGGCCTACAACGCCGACAACCTGGGCGTCTTCACACCGGCCAACCAGCCCCGCGAATCGCTAGAGGCCGGCGAGGTGGGGTATGTGATCGCCGGCATCAAGGAACTCCAGGCAGCCAAGGTCGGCGACACCCTGACGCTCGAGAAGAAGCTGCCCAACAACCTGGGGCCGGCCTCTGAGGCGCTGCCCGGCTTCAAGGAGATCCAGCCGCAGGTGTTTGCCGGCCTCTATCCCACCGAGGCCAACCAGTACGACTCCTTGCGCGACAGCCTGGAGAAGCTCAAGCTCAATGATGCCTCGCTGCACTTCGAGCCCGAGGTGTCGCAGGCGCTGGGCTTCGGCTTCCGCTGCGGCTTCCTGGGGCTGCTGCACATGGAGATCGTGCAGGAGCGCCTCGAGCGTGAATTCGACCAGGACCTGATCACCACCGCGCCCAGCGTGGTCTACGAGGTGGTGCGGGGCGATGGCGAGGTGATCATGGTCGAGAACCCGGCCAAGATGCCGGAGCAGGCGCGCCTCCAGGAGATCCGCGAGCCCATCGTGACGGTGCATCTGTACATGCCGCAGGACTATGTCGGCGCGGTCATGACCCTGGCCAACCAGAAGCGCGGGGTGCAGATCAACATGGCCTACCACGGCCGCCAGGTGATGCTCACCTACGAAATCCCCCTGGGCGAGATCGTGCTCGACTTCTTCGACAAGCTCAAATCGGTGAGCCGCGGCTACGCGTCCATGGACTACGAGTTCAAGGAATACCGGGCCTCGGATGTGGTCAAGGTCGACATCCTGCTCAACGGCGAGAAGGTCGATGCCTTGTCCATCATCGTGCACCGCAGCCAGGCCACCTACCGGGGCCGGGCCGTGGCGGCCAAGATGCGCGAGATCATCAGCCGGCAGATGTTCGACGTGGCCATCCAGGCGGCCATCGGTGCCAACATCATTGCGCGCGAAACCATCAAGGCCTTGCGCAAGAATGTGCTGGCCAAGTGCTATGGCGGCGACATCACCCGTAAACGCAAGCTCCTCGAGAAGCAGAAAGCAGGCAAGAAGCGAATGAAGCAGATCGGATCCGTCGAAGTGCCCCAGGAAGCCTTCCTGGCCATCCTGCAGGTCGAGGAGTGATGGCCATGATGTCGACCCTCACCTCCCTCATTCTCGCGGCCTTCCTGGCCTACATCGGTGCCTGGTATTTCAATATCGGCGGCATCGAGGGCAACTTCGCCCTGCTGCTGCTGCTGGCCACGGTGGTGACCGGTGCCTATTGGCTGGGCGAACGTTTCTATTTCCTGCCCCGGCGCCGCCAGGCTGCCGAGGCGATCGAGGCGGCTGCCCGCCAGCGCCGCGATGAACTCACCAAGATGGGCATCGCGCAGGTGGATGGCGATGCCGAAGAGGCCAGGACCCGATTGCTCATGCAGCCCTGGTGGCTGGACTGGACTGCGGGCCTGTTTCCTGTCATCGCCGCGGTCTTCGTGCTGCGCTCCTTCCTGTTCGAACCTTTCAAGATTCCCTCGGGTTCGATGATCCCGACACTGCTGGTCGGTGACCTGATCCTGGTGAACAAGTTCGCCTATGGCATCCGTCTGCCGGTGATCAACAAGAAGATCACCGAGGGCGACAAGCCCCAGCGCGGCGACGTCATGGTGTTCCGTTACCCGCCCAAGCCCAGCCTGGACTACATCAAGCGGGTCGTGGGGGTGCCCGGCGATGAGGTGGCCTATCTCAACAAGCGCCTGACCATCAATGGCAAACCGATCGAGACCAAGGCCCTACCGGACTATTTCGACGAAGACGCCGTGCGCTACTTCAAGCAGTTCGAAGAGAGCCTGGGCAGCGAATCGCATCGCCTGCTCAACGATCCCGACCGTCCGGCCTTCGTGCCCGGCGCCGATGATTTCGCCTTCAAGAGCAACTGCACCTACACCGTCGAGGGCGTGACCTGCAAGGTTCCGGAAGGCCAGTACTTCATGATGGGCGACAACCGGGATAATTCACTCGATTCGCGTTATTGGGGCTTTGTGCCGGACGAGAACATCGTGGGCAAGGCCTTCTTCGTCTGGATGAATTTCAGCAACCTCAAGCGCATCGGTACGTTCAAATAATCCGGGCCCTCGTGCCGTCAAGGAAGGTCGACCATGGTTTTGCGTTCCAGCATTCTTCGTTCCCGTCAGCGCGGGATGTCCTTCATCAGTCTGGTGCTGCTGGGTGCCCTGCTGGTGGCGGTGGTGGCCGTAGGGGCGCAGATCGTCCCGACCGCGATCGAGTTCGTGGCCGCCAAGCGTGCCATCGACAAGGCCAAGGAAGGCAGCACCGTGGTGGAGGTGCAAAACATCTTCGACAAGGCGGCGCAGATCAATGACATCACCTCGATCTCGCCGCGCGATCTGGACATCAGCAAGAACGGCGACAAGGTGGTGGTGTCCTTCTCCTACACCCGTGAAATCCATCTCATCGGACCAGCCTACCTGGTCATGAAATACAAAGCGACGACCAACTAGGTGGATCCCCGACTCCAATCCCTGCAGCAGAGCCTGCAGCACACTTTCTCTGATCCGAAGCTGCTGCAGCGGGCACTGACCCATCGCAGCTTTTCGGCCGATCACTACGAACGTCTGGAATTCCTGGGCGACTCGGTGCTGAACCTCGCGGTCTCCGGCCTGCTGTACTTGCGGCTCGGCTCCCTGCCCGAAGGCGACCTCTCGCGGGTGCGCGCCAATCTGGTCAAGCAGGACACCCTGCATCAGTTGGCGCTCCAACTGGGTTTGCCGCCGCTGCTGCGACTCGGGGAGGGCGAGGCCCGCTCCGGTGGGGCCAAGCGCCCGTCGATCCTGGCCGACACCCTGGAGGCGTTGATCGGTGCCGTGTTCCTGGATGCGGGCTATGCGGCCGCCGAAAGCCTGGTGCACCGGCTGTTTCAGGCGGTCGAGATCAATCCCCAGATGCCGGCCGTGGCCAAGGATCCCAAGACCGGCTTGCAGGAGTGGCTGCAGGCCCGCAAAATGAAGCTGCCTGTCTACCGTGTGGTCGCCACCACCGGCGAAGCGCACCGCCAGACCTTTGACGTCGAATGCGATATCCCTGAACTGGGCCTGACCGAGCGTGGCATCGGCGGCTCCCGGCGTGCGGGCGAACAGGCCGCCGCCGCCGCCATGCTGCTCACCCTGAAAGCGAAACACCCATGAACGAAGCAACCCAGCCCGCCTCGGATGATCTGGAGGCCATGCTGGCGGCGGCCACCACCAAGCCGGCCGTGCCGGTGGAGGGGCAGCGCTGCGGCGTGATCGCCATCGTCGGCAAGCCCAATGTGGGCAAGTCCACCCTGCTCAACGCCCTGGTGGGTCAGAAGATCAGCATCACCTCGCGCAAGGCGCAGACCACCCGGCACCGCATCACCGGCATCCGCACCCTGAACCAGACCCAGTTCGTCTTCGTCGACACCCCGGGCTTCCAGACGCGCCACAGCACCGCGCTCAACAAGTCGCTGAACAAGACGGTGATGGGCGCCATCGGCGACGTGGATCTGGTGCTCTTCGTGGTCGAGGCCGGGCATTTCACCCCGGCCGACGCCAAGGTGCTTTCGCTGCTCAAGCCCGGTGTGCCGGCGCTGCTGGTGGCCAACAAGCTCGACACGGTGAACCGCCGAGCCGAACTGGCGCCCTGGTTGCAGGAGATGCAGCAGCGCCATGCCTTCAACGAGTTCGTCCCGATGTCGGCGAAGAACAAGGGAGACATCGAGCGCCTTTTCGGTATCTGCGAGAAATACCTGCCCGAGCAGCCCTGGTTCTACGCCGAGGACGAACTCACCGACCGCAGCGAGAAGTTCCTGGCCTCCGAGACCGTGCGTGAAAAGCTCTTCCGCTTCACCGGCGACGAGCTGCCCTACACCTCGACCGTGATCATCGACAAGTTCGACGAGGAAAAGAGCAAGACCCACAAGCGCATGGTGCGCATCTCCGCCACCATCGTGGTGGAGCGCGATGGCCACAAGGCCATGGTCATCGGCGACAAGGGTGAGCGCCTCAAGCGCATCGGCACCGAGGCGCGGCAGGAACTTGAAAAGCTCATGGACGCCAAGGTGTTCTTGGAGCTGTGGGTCAAGGTCCGCTCCGGCTGGGCGGATGACGAGGCCCGCGTGCGCAGCTTCGGCTACGAATGAGCAGCTGGCCGACCCTGCCGCCCGCTTCCTCGCCCTGACGCGGTTCGCAGGCAGATCTCCCGTGGCGACCCGGCGCATCCACGATGAACCCGGCTTCATCCTGCACCGATATGACTGGAGCGAATCCAGCCTGATCCTGGAGCTGTTCACCCGCCACCACGGCCGTCAGGTCCTGGTGGCCAAGGGGGCCAAGAAACCGACGTCGAATTTCCGTCCCGTGCTGCTGCCCTTGCAGCCCCTGCGGGTCAGCTATGGTCTGGCCGCCGACGAGAACGCCGAGGTCCACACGCTCAAGGGGGCCGATTGGGTGGGCGGCCACATCATGCCGACCGGCGATGCCCTGCTGTCGGGCTATTACCTCAACGAACTGCTCATGCGATTGCTGGCCCGCGGCGACGAACACCCCTCGCTGTTCGACGCCTATGCGGCGGTGGTGCGGGTGCTGGCCAGCGAGCATGGCGAGGCCCTGCAGCCGGTGCTGCGGGCCTTTGAGCTGGTCCTGCTGCGCGAGGTCGGGCTGCTGCCGCAGCTCGATGTGCAGACCCTGACGCTGGAGCCTCTGCAAGACGGGGGGCGCTACCTGCTCCAGGCCGAAGGCGGCCTGATGCTGGCGGGGCCGCAGGACCGGGGCGGGCTGCGTGGCAGCGACTGGCGGGCGCTGCAGACGGCGCTCGACGGCGGCACACCGTTGAAGGCGGTGCTGCAGGTCTGCGCCGACCTGGCCTCCGAGCTCAAGCCCCAGCTGCGCGCCGCTCTCCACTACCATTGCGGCTCGCGCACCCTGCGCACCCGCCAACTCATGATGGATCTGCAAAGTCTATGAATTCCACCGGGACCCCGGCCCAGGCCGGCTCGCATGCCCTGACCGCCCTGTCGGTCAATCTCAACAAGGTGGCGCTGGTGCGCAACACCCGCCACCTCGGCATTCCCAGCGTCACCCGCGCGGCCACGCTGTGCCTGCAGGCCGGAGCGGCCGGGATCACGGTGCACCCGCGCCCCGATGCCCGCCACATCCGCAGCGACGATGTGCACCAGCTCTGGGCGCTGTTGAAGGAGTGGCCGCAGGCCGAGTTCAACATCGAGGGCAACCCTTTCCACAACCTCATGGATTTCGTCCGGACGCTGAAGCCCCACCAGGTCACCTTTGTGCCCGACAGCGAAGGCCAGTTCACGAGCGACCATGGCTGGACCTTTCCCCAGGACGCCGAGCGCCTCAAGCCGCTGATCGACGAAGCCCATGCCCTGGGTGTGCGGGTCAGCCTGTTCATGGACCCCCAGCCCGAGGCCATGGCTGCGGCGCGCGCCGTGGGCGCCGATCGCGTCGAGCTCTACACCGAATCCTGGGCCCGGGCCTTCGGCACGCCCGATGAGCTGGCCGTGCTGACCCAGTTCGCCGACACCGCCCGGGCGGCATTGGCCGTCGGACTGGGGCTGAACGCGGGGCACGATCTGTCGCGCGAGAACCTGACGCGCTTCCTGCGTGAAGTGCCGGGGGTGCTGGAGGTGTCGATCGGCCACGCCCTGATCTCGGACGCCCTGGAGCTGGGCTACGAGGCGACGGTGCACGACTACCTGCGCTGCATCCGCGACAGCCGAGACGCCTGAGCCGCAGACGGAGCCCGGACGCATGATCTACGGCATCGGCACCGACATCTGCGATGTCCGCCGCATCGAGGCCAGTCTGGCCCGGCACGGTGAACGTTTTGCGCAGCGCATCCTGTCGCCGGGCGAGCTGCTCACCTGGCACGAGCGCAGCGCGCGCTGGAAGGACCGGGGGCTGCGTTACCTGGCCACCCGCTTCTCGGCCAAGGAGGCCTTCAGCAAGGCCATCGGGCTGGGCATCCGCTCGCCGATGAGCTGGCGCCTCTGCGAGGTGGCCAAGCTGCCCAGCGGCCAGCCGGTGATCGTGCTGCATGGCGAACTCAAGACCTGGTTCGAAGACCGGGGCCTGCGCGCCCATGTCAGCGTCACCGATGAAACCGACTATGCCGCGAGCTTCGTGGTGGTCGAGACGGCCGAGGCGGCCCCGGGCGATCAGCCTGCGGCACCTCGGTCTGCCTGATCCATTCCAACCTTCAACCGGGTCTTTCCCATGACCGAACATGCTCCTTTGATCCTCGACGTCGCGGGCGTCACCCTGACGGCCGACGACCGCCGTCGCCTGGCCCATCCCCTGACCGGCGGGGTGATCCTGTTTTCGCGCAACTGGCAGAACCGCCTGCAGTTGCTGGAACTGACGAGCGCCATCAAGGCGGTGCGCGACGATCTGTTGATCTGTGTCGATCACGAAGGCGGGCGGGTGCAGCGCTTCCGCACCGATGGGTTCACCCATCTGCCGCCGATGCGGGCCTTCGGCGAGATGTGGATGCACGATGGCCGGGGGCCGCAGGGCGCCGGTGCCATGCGCGCCACCAATGCCGCCACGGCGGCGGGCTATGTGCTCGGCAGCGAGCTGCGGGCCTGTGGGGTCGATTTCAGCTTCACCCCGGTGCTGGACCTGGACTGGGGCGAGAGCGGGGTCATCGGCGACCGCGCCTTCCACCGCGACCCCCGGGTGGTGAGCCTGCTGGCCAAGAGCCTGATGCAGGGCCTGCTGCAGGCCGGCATGGCCAACTGCGGCAAGCATTTTCCTGGGCATGGCTTCGTCAAGGCGGATTCGCACACCGAGATCCCGGTCGACCGCCGCAGCCTCAAGGCGATCCTGGCCGACGATGCGGGCCCCTATCCCTGGCTGTCGAGCTGCCTGAGCAGCGTGATGCCTGCCCACGTGATCTATCCCCGCGTCGATGCCCGGCCGGCCGGCTTCTCGGCCCGCTGGCTGCAGGACATCCTGCGGCAGCAGCTGCGTTTCGACGGCGCCATCTTCAGCGACGACCTGAGCATGGAGGGCGCCCGCCAGCTCGATGGCCGCAGCGTCAGCTACACCGAGGCCGGTGTGGCCGCCCTGAACGCCGGCTGCGACCTGCTGCTGCTGTGCAATCAGTGCCTGGGTGAGGGCCGTGCGGTGGATGAACTGCTGGAGGGCCTGCAGGCCGCCCTGTCAAAGGGGCAGTGGCAGGCCAGCCCGGACAGCGAGTCGCGCCGTGTGGCCCTGCTGCCCGAGACCCTGCCGCAGGCCTGGGACGATCTGATGATGCAGCCGGCCTACCAGCAGGCCCTGGCGCTGCTGCCTTGATCAGCTCGGGCTGTTGCCCTGCAACTGCTCGACGGTGTCCATCTGGAATTCGAAGCTGAAGAAGCGGTCGCGGCCCTGGGCCTTGGCCGCATAGAGTGCTTCGTCGGCGCGCATGATCATGCCCTCGGGGCTGGTGCTGTCGTCGGGAATGCAGCTCGTGATGCCGCCGGAGAGCGTCATCTGTGCGCTGGTCGGCGAGTCCGGATGCGGCAGTTGCAGGCTGCGCAGCATCTGCGCGCAGGCACGGGCGAAGGTCATGGCCCCTGACTTGGGGGTGTCGGGCAGGATCAGCGCGAACTCCTCCCCGCCATAGCGGGCCGCCGTGTCGGAGGGGCGTTTGCAGACGCCACGCAGCAGCCCGGCGATCTTCTGCAGGGCTTCGTCGCCTTCCACATGGCCCAGGCGATCGTTGTAGCGCTTGAAATGGTCGATGTCGCACAGCATCAGGGTCAGCGGACGCTTGTCGCGCCGGGCCTGGCGGATCTCGGTGTAGAGGATGCGGTCCATGCCGCGCCGGTTGACCAGGCCGGTCAGCGCGTCGCGTTCGACCAGCTCATTGAGCTTCTGGTTGGCCAGGTTGAGTTCTTCGGTGACGGAAATCAGCCGACGCTGCATGCCGAGCAGCCTTTGCATGGCACGCAGTTTGGCAGCCAGCACCGTGGGGGTGACCGGCTTGATCAGGTAGTCGTCGCCGCCGGCTTCGATGCCGCGCCAGAGGTCTTCGTCACGGTCCATGCCGGTCAGGAAGATGATCGGGGTCCAACTGCCGGGTTCGGCATCGCGGATCTGCTGGGCCGCCCAATAGCCGTCATGGCCGGGCATGCGGATGTCGAGCAGCACCAGATCGGGATGCTTGCCCTTGAAGATCGCCAGGGCCTCTTCGGCGGAGCCGGCCAGCCAGACATTCTGGACGCCGACCCGCCTGAGCTCGATGCTCAGGGCCACACGGATGGACTCCTGGTCGTCCACCACAAGAACGGAGAACGGGCTTCCGTAGGACAGAGGCATGTTCAGCTCATTTCGATCGGTCTTGACTGCAGACATACTAGGCCGTTTTTTGGGGTGACGCTCGGCATCATCCCCCGATTTTCGACACTTTGGTGATCCCGGCCCCGACGGACCGGTTTCAGCCCTCGCGGCGCAGGGCCGGGAACAGGATCACGTCCCGGATGCTGGGGCTGTCGGTCAGCAGCATCATGAAGCGGTCGATGCCGATGCCGCAGCCGCCGGTGGGGGGCAGGCCGTATTCGAGTGCCCGCACGAAATCGTGGTCGAAGAACATGGCTTCGTCGTCGCCACCGTCCTTGGCCGCCACTTGGGCGTGGAAGCGGGCGGCCTGGTCTTCGGCATCGTTGAGCTCGGAGAAACCGTTGCCGAATTCGCGGCCGGTGATGTAGAGCTCAAAGCGCTCGGTCACCTCGGGGCGGTTGTCGTTGGCCCGAGCCAGCGGCGAGATCTCGGTGGGATGCTCCATGATGAAGGTCGGCTGCCAGAGCTTCTCTTCGACGGTCTCTTCGAAGTACAGCACCTGGAGGCTGGCGAGGCTGCGGGCGGAGAGCTTGTTCTTCTCCTCCGACAGGCCCAGCTTGCGCAGGTTCTGGATCAGCCAGGCCGAGTCGTCGACCTGGGCATCGGCGGTGTACTTGAGGATGGCTTCGCGGATGGTCAGGCGCTCGAAGGGCTGGGCCAGGTCCACCGGCTTGCCCTGGTAGCTCAGTTGCAGCGTGCCGACCGCCTTCTGGGCCGCATCGCGGATCAGCGACTCGGTGAAGCTCATCAGGTCCTGGTAGTTCCAGTACGCCGCGTAGAACTCCATCATCGTGAATTCGGGGTTGTGGCGCACCGAGATGCCTTCGTTGCGGAAGTTGCGGTTGATCTCGAACACGCGTTCGAAGCCGCCGACGATCAGGCGCTTGAGGTAGAGCTCCGGCGCAATGCGCAGGTACATCTCCTGGTCGAGCGCATTGTGGTGGGTGACGAAGGGCTTGGCGTTGGCGCCGCCGGGAATCGGGTGGAGCATGGGGGTCTCGACCTCGAGGAAGCCATGCTGCACCATGAATTCGCGGATGCCGCTGACCGCCTTGCTGCGGGCGGCAAAGCGCTTGCGGGCGTGCTCGTCGGTGATCAGGTCGACATAGCGCTGGCGGTACTTCTGCTCCTGGTCCTGCATGCCGTGGAACTTGTCGGGCAGCGGGCGCAGGCTCTTGACGAGCAGGCGCAGGGTCGTGA
>JAFAMV010000233.1 GCA_019233055.1 Curvibacter sp. | reverse complement strand
GCATCTACCAGCGCGCCGGCTTTGTCTGCGTCACCCGCGAGGCGCACCACTCCTTCGGGCACGAACTGGTAGGTGAGCACTGGTCGCTGAAACTCTGACAGGCCCGGCCAGCCGGGCCGCCTCAGGGGTGCCAGCGCGACACGGGCGGCGGCCCCGGCTCCTGGGGCACCGGCGATGCAGGCAGCTCGGGCCCCACATAGCGGGCCCGGGGCCGGATCAGGCTGCCCTGTGCCGCCTGCTCCTGGGCATGGGCCAGCCAACCCACACAGCGGCTCAGCGCGAAGAGGGTCAGGGGCGCCTGGGGGCCCCAGCCGTGCTGGCGGGCCATGGCCGCCAGGGCGAAATCGATGGTCGGGTGCTCGCCGGCCGCCTGCAGGGCCAGCGCCTGCAGCTCGGCGAATCCGACCGGCAGCGTCAGCCGGGGCAGCAGCGCCCGGGCTCGCACATCGCCATCGGGGTAGAGCGGATGGCCGAAGGCCGGGTAGAGCATGCCACGGCGCAGGCGCGGCTCCAGGACGGCCGCCGGCCCCTTTTCGAGGCTGGCATCCACCAGCTCCAACACCCGGGCACAGGCGCCGCCATGCAAAGGCCCGGTCAAGGTGGCGAGTCCGCTGAGCACGCAGGCGCTGAGCGAGGCACCGGTCGACGCGCAGACCCGCGCGGCAAAGGCCGAGGCATTGAGCTCATGGTCGGCCAGCAGCACCAGGGCCCGGCGCAGCAGTCCGGCCGCCCCGGGACTCCCCCAGGCCAGGGCCAGGCGCTCATGCAAGGGGCGCAGGCTGACGGCGCCCGTGTCGCCGATCAAGGCCTGGGCCACCGTGTGCAGCACCCGCCAGGCCTGCCGGCGCCGCTGGATCGGGCTCTGCCCCAGGGGGCTGGCTTCGGCCGCGACCTGCCGGGCCAGGGCTTCGAGCGCCCGCGTCACGGCCTCCCCCGACGCTGTGCCCACCAGCGGTGGCGCCACCTCCGGGCCGGGATCGTCGGTGGCGGCGCCACCCCAGAGCAGGTTCGCGATGTCTTCGAGCGTGGCCTGCTCGGCCAATGGCACCGCCTCCTGCCCACGGTAGAAGAGACGCCCCTCGCGCACCGTCGAGATGGCCGTGCTCAACACCGGATCGCCCCAGCCCATGGCGGCGGACGCCACGGTTTCGTCCCGTCGGCGACCGGCGCGGCGCTGGGCCTGGCGCCTCACGTCCTGCTCGTGGTAGAGGCTGCGGCGCACATCACGCGGATCGGGCCGCGCCCGGATGGCCTTGCGGCTGACCTGGGCGTACAGGGTCTGGGGCCGCACACCGAGCAGCTGCAAGGCCTCGGCCGCCGTCAACCAGCTCATGCAACATCCTCCTGCGCTCTGCGCATCACGGTGAACCCCATCAGGGCCAGGCCGGCTCGGCACTGCCCAAGGGGCCCGCAGGGCGGGCCCATGCAAACTGCTGCCCCGTCACCTCCAGCGGCCAGCGCAGTCTACGCGCAGGCCCCCAGGCAGTCGCCTCGACCTCGGCAGACCAGTCCTCGGCCGTTTCCGCCGGCAGGGGCCGCTGCGGGCTCTGGCGCGGCCAGGCCATCAGCACCGCCCCGGTGCGGGCCAGCGAGGCGCGCACCCGGCATCCCCGCCCCTGCTGCCAGCGCTGCGTGAGCCCGCGCAGGGCCGCCGTCGCCAGCAGGTAGCCGGTGGCATGGTCGAGCGCCTGCACCGGCAGGGGCACCGGGTGGTCCACGCCCTTGGCGCGCTGACCGGCCTCGGCGATGCCCATGCTCATCTGGACCAGGCTGTCGAAGCCCCGTCGCCCGGCCCAGGGCCCGGTGAAACCATAGGCGTCCAGCGAGACATCCACCAGCCCGGGCCGGATCTGCTGCCGCCTCTGCGCGCCCAGCCCCAGGCCGTCCAGCGCATCGCTGCGGTAACCGTGCACCAGCACATCGGCCTGCGCCAGCAGGGCCTCCCAACGGGCCCGGTCGCCCGACTGCCGCAGATCGAGGCGCGCACAGCGCTTGCCCAGGGTCATGTCGGGCGCCAGTGAGGGCTCGTCCCAGTCCGGCGGATCGATGCGCAACACCTCGGCGCCCAGACCCGCCAGCACCCGGGTGGCCACCGGTCCCGCCAGCACCCGCGTCATGTCCAGCACACGCAGCCCCTGCAGCGGACGGCCGGGCACCCGATCCCAATCGGACCGGCGGGCGGGTTCACCCGCCTGCCAGTCGAGCAGGGGCTCGGACAGGACCGCGCGCCCCTGCGGATGCTGCTGCCACTGCGCCCAGCTGCGCAGGGCGGCGGCACATCCCCCAGCCGCCACCACAGCCGATTCGAGCGCCTGCGCCGACCAGCCCGCCACGGCCCCGGCCACCCGCGCCCGATCCGGCTCGACCCCGAGCACCGCCAGGGCTGCCGCCCGGTGGTGCGGCGCATTCGTGTGCAGACGGATCCAGCCGTCGGCACAGGCATAGTCCCCCGCCACCACATCCCATACCGGGGGCAAGGACCAGCCCTGGGGCCGGATCGATGACCCGAACCACCGGGCCACCCCTTCCCGATCCACCCGGACCTCGGCATCGACGGCCGACCCGGGGTCCTGGGCCTGGGCCAGCGAGCGCAGGGCGAGGCCCGCCGCGGCCACGGCCGCCGAGGCAAAAGAGCTCAGCTCGTACACCGAGGACAACTCGCCCTCGCCCTGGAAACGCAGGGCCTCGAGGTCCTGGGCCGCGCCGTTGGCGGCGGACCAGAACTGCTGCACGAGTGGCAGCTGGGAAGACTGGGCGGACATGGCATTCAACGACAGCGTCATGGGAAAAACTCACCTGAAAAGACCGAGGCCCCCAATCTAGGCAGACCGCCGCACCCCGGCAATCTTGATGCAATCGATCAACATGCGCCCTCTCTGGCCGGCCGCGCCAGGGCAGGCCCTGGCCGCAGGCACAATGCCGCGCATGGACACCCTCACCTCCTGGGGCGCCTTGCTGCGCCATCTGCTCGAACTGGCGGCCATGCTGGCCTTCGCCCTGTCCGGGGTGCTGGAAGGGGCCCGCAAACGCCTCGATCCGGTGGGGGTCTGCGTGGTGGCCTTTCTGGCGGCCTTCGGCGGCGGCACCTTGCGCGATCTGCTGATGGACCAGCGCCCCTTCTTCTGGATCCGCCACGTGGACTACGTCTGGGCCCTGCTGGGTCTCAGCCTGGCCGCCGTGCTGCTGATGCGCCAGCGGCACGTCAACCCCACGGAGCGGGCCATCCTGGTGCCCGATGCCATCGGCCTCGGCCTGTTCACCGCCGTCGGTGTCGACCAGGCGGAAGGCCTGGGCATGCCCGGCCTGATTGCGGTGCTGATGGGGGTGGTGACCGGGGTGTTCGGCGGTGTGCTGCGCGACATCGTCTGCAACCAGGTGCCCAAGGCCTTCAACGACCACCGGCCCTACGCGGTGCTGGCCTTTGGCGGCGGCTGGCTCTACCTGGGCCTGTTGCAGACCGGCGCCAGCGAGCCAGGCGCCCTGCTGGCCTGCGTGCTGTTCACCGCCGGCCTGCGCGGCCTGGCCGTCTGGCGCGACTGGCAATTGCCGGGCTGGCGCATCTGAGCCGCCCGGCCGCCCCCTCGATGTGGGACGCGCCAGCGGCTCGGATTCAGACGCGCTCCAGGATCAGCGCGATGCCCTGACCGACCCCGATGCACATGGTGCACAAGGCATAGCGGCCGCCGCCGCGATGGAGCTGGTTGACGGCGGTGGTGGCCAGGCGCGCACCACTGGCCCCCAGGGGATGCCCCAGCGCGATCGCACCACCGTTGATGTTGACCCGGGCGTCATCGTCCTTCAGGCCCAGCGTGCGCAGCACCGCCAGGCCCTGGGCGGCAAAGGCCTCGTTGAGTTCGATGACATCCAGTTGCTCGAGCGTCAGACCGGTCAGGGCCAGCACCTTCTGCGTCGCCGGCGCCGGGCCGATGCCCATGATGCGCGGCGGCACGCCGGCCGTGGCCATGCCCACGACACGGGCACGCGGCGTCAGGCCATGGCGGGCGGCCGACTGCTCGTCGGCCAGCAGCAGCGCGCAGGCACCGTCGTTGACACCGCTGGCATTGCCCGCCGTGACCGAGCCATCGGGACGCACCACGCCCTTGAGCTTGGCCAGGGCCTCCAGGCTGGTCTCGCGCGGGTGCTCATCCTGGCTGACCACGACCGGGTCTCCCTTCTTCTGGGGGATCGTCACCGGCGTGATCTCGGCATCGAAGAAACCCGACTTCTGCGCCGCCACCGCCTTGAGCTGGCTGGCCAGGGCCATGCGGTCCTGGGCTTCGCGCTCGATCTTGAAATCGTCGGCCACGTTCTCCGCCGTCTCGGGCATGGAATCGACGCCATACTGGGCCTTCATGAGCTTGTTGACGAAGCGCCAGCCGATGGTGGTGTCATAGACCGCATTGGCCCGGCTGAAGGCACTCTCGGCCTTGGGCATGACGAAGGGCGCCCGGCTCATGCTCTCCACGCCCCCGGCGATCATCAGGCCGGCTTCGCCGGCCTTGATGGCGCGCGCTGCGGTCCCGATGGCATCCAGGCCCGAGCCGCAGAGGCGGTTGATGGTGGCGCCCGGCAGTTCGATGGGCAGGCCGGCCAGCAGGCTGGCCATGTGGGCCACGTTGCGATTGTCTTCCCCGGCCTGGTTGGCGCAGCCATAGATCAGATCGGTCACCGCCGCCCAGTCGACCCGGGGGTTGCGGGCCATCAGGGCCTTCAGCGGGATGGCGCCCAGGTCATCGGTGCGCACGCTCGCCAGCGCGCCGCCGTAGCGGCCGAAAGGGGTGCGGATGGCATCGCAGATGTAGGCATGGTTCATGGTGTTTCCTTGTCTCTGAACATGAAGGTCGATGGAATGGGATGGAACTAGATGGGTTGGCGGCCCGGCGGCCATCGCGCCGGTCGGATCCGGATTCAGGCCCGCAGGGGCAGGCCGACCAGACGCTCCAGCTCGGCATGGCTCAGACCCTCGACCCGGTCCACCACCCGCAGGCCCTCGGTCGAACAGTCGAAGGTGGCCAGGTCGGTGTAGATGCGCTTGACGCAGCCCAGGCCCGTCAGGGGATAGCTGCAACGCTCGACGATCTTGCTGACGCCGGACTTGGTGAGCAGGTCCATCATCACCCAGGTCTGGCGCGCCCCGACGGCCAGGTCCATGGCCCCGCCCACCGCCGGGATCGCATCGGCCTCGCCGGTGCTCCAGTTGGCCAGATCGCCGGTCGCCGACACCTGGAAGGCGCCGAGCACGCAGATGTCGATGTGCCCGCCGCGCATCATCGCGAAGCTGTCGGCATGGTGGAAGAAGGCGCCGCCGGGCAGCAGGGTCACCGCCTGCTTGCCGGCGTTGATGAGGTCGAAATCCTCCTGCCCTTCGGCGGCGGCCGGCCCCATGCCCAGGATGCCGTTCTCGCTGTGCAGGATGATCTCGCGCCCTGGCGGCAACTGGTTGGCCACCAGGGTCGGCATGCCGATGCCCAGGTTGACATAGGAGCCGTCAGGGATGTCCTGTGCGACCCGGCGGGCCAGCACTTCCTTTTGGCGTCGTGCGGGGAGGTTCATGGTCGATTCCTTGGAGTCCATCAGACGGCCGCCTTGAAACCGCCGCCGGCCGTGGCCAGGCGAGGCACCCGGACGACGCGGCGGACGAAGATGCCGGGCGTCACCACCTGCTCGGGATCGAGCTGGCCCAGCTCGACCAGCTCATGGACACTGGCCACCGTGTGGCGCGCCGCCATGGCCATGACCGGCCCGAAATTGCGGGCCGACATCCGGTAGGTGAGGTTGCCCCAGCGATCGCCGCGCTCCGCCTTGATCAGCGCGACATCGCCATGGATGGGGTATTCGAGCACATGCTGGCGCCCATTGATTTCGCGGGTCTCCTTGCCGGCGGCCAGCTCGGTGCCGAAGGCCGTCGGACAGAAGAAGGCCCCGATGCCCGCGCCAGCCGCCCGCAGACGCTCGGCCAGGTTGCCCTGGGGCACCAGTTCCAGCTCGACCCTGCCAGCCCGGTACAGGCCATCAAAGACGCCGCTGTCGGCCTGGCGCGGAAAACTGCAGATGATCTTGCGCACCCGACCCGCCTTCAGCAGCGCCGCCAGGCCGTGCTCGCCATTGCCGGCATTGTTGTTGACCACGGTGAGGTCGCGCGCGCCCTGATCGATCAGGCCGTCGATCAGCTCGGCAGGAATGCCCGCGGTGCCGAAGCCGCCGATGAGCACGGTGGCACCATCCTGTGTGCCGGCCAGGGCCTCGGCCACCGAAGCGGCAATCTTGTTGATCATGGTTGCGGGTCTCCGGACCAGGGGCATGCAGCCCCCTTGTGGTGTGATGCCGTCAGCACGGCCACAGGTGGCTGCGGGACAATGCCGCAACGACAAGGCGCGTGCCGGGTCATATTGTTCGCATAAAGAACATGTGTTCTTATAATGAATTCTAGGAGATCCGACCTTCCATGGCAACGACACCTGCTCCCGACGCCGAGCCGCCGCGCCCCGGCGACAGCTATGTCCAGTCATTT
Organism: Curvibacter sp.; assembly: GCA_019233055.1. GTDB lineage: Bacteria > Pseudomonadota > Gammaproteobacteria > Burkholderiales > Burkholderiaceae_C > Curvibacter. Next base: position 1,541 of record JAFAMV010000233.1, on the reverse strand, counting down.
GCCCGCGGACTCGAGGTGATCCGAAGCTTCAGCGCCGAGGCCCCTCAACAGACGCTCAGCGAGGTGGCCCAGCGCAGCGGGCTGACCCGAGCCGGCGCCCGACGCATTCTGCTGACCCTGCAGACCCTGGGCTATGTCGAGAGCGATGGACGGCTGTTCCGGCTGACTCCGCGCATGCTCGACCTGGGATTCGCCTACCTGTCGTCGATGCCGATCTGGAACCTGGCCGAGCCCGTCATGGAAGGCCTGGTGGAGCGGGTCAAGGAGTCCTGCTCGGCCGCGGTGCTCGACGGCACCGACATCGTCTATGTGCTGCGGGTGCCCACCCACAAGATCATGCGCATCACGCTGGGCGTCGGAACCCGCCTGCCGGCCTACTGCACCTCGATGGGACGGGTGCTGCTGGCGTCGCTGTCCGATGACGAGGCCGCGCAGCGGCTCGCCGCCAGCCCCATCGAACAGCGGACCCGCCACACCCTGACCCGCATCGATGCGCTGATGGGCAAGGTGCGACAGGCACGGGACCAGGGTTGGTGCCTGGTCGACCAGGAACTCGAGGAGGGCCTGATCTCCATGGCCGCCCCCCTGCACAACCGCTCAGGCCGTGTGATCGCCGCCCTCAACATCAGCGGCCAGGCCAACCGAACCAGCGCGCTGGACATGCAGGAGCGCATGCTGCCGCACCTGTTGCAGGCCGCCCAGTCGATCTCGCGCATGGTCGGCGTCCAGCGCTGAGAGCCTGGGCGCCCCCCTGCCACCTCGGCAGTGATACGCTCGCGGTCATGTTCAACCCCTCCCAAGACGACGTCCGTCGCTTTTTCTGTTCCGCCTGGGCCAAGCACCAGGCCGGCCAGGCCATGGAAGCCATCGAAACCCTGGCCAGCCAGTGGATCGAAGAGCACCCCGAATACCACGCCGACCTGGCCGATGCCGATGCCGCCGTGGCCCGCGTCTACGATGGCCAGGACGGTCAGACCAACCCCTTCCTGCACCTGTCCATGCACCTGTCGATCAGCGAACAGTGCAGCATCGACCAGCCACGCGGCATCCGCCAGGCGATCGAACTCCTGACGGCACGGCGCAATTCACTCCATGAGGCCCACCACCAGGCCATGGACTGCCTGGGCCGCATGCTCTGGGAAAGCCAGCGCGCCGGCCGGCCGCCAGACGGACAGGCTTACATCGACTGCGTCCAACGGCACGCCACCCGGGACTGACGAACGGCGCAATCGCGCGACCGCAAGCGCGAAAAAAAGCCGCCTCATGGGCGGCTTGGGTGCGGACAGCCTGATCCAGGCTGCTGCGGAACTCAGCGGAAGCGCGACTCGGGCACGGTCTTGAGGTCGGTGTCCAGCGAACTCACGAAAGAGGCCAGCGTCTTCAGTTCGGCATTGCTGAACTGCTTGGCCACACCGCCCATCACCGCATTGCCGCGGCCCACGTTGGGGTTGTTCTCGGTCTTGTAGGACTTCAAGGCCACAAACAGATAGTCGCCATACTGGCCGGCGATCTTGGGGTAGGACGGATCGATCGGCTTGGCG
>JAFAMV010000226.1 GCA_019233055.1 Curvibacter sp. | reverse complement strand
ATCATCAAGGCCTGCATGCTGCTGGCAGGCGTGACTTTCATGGCCATCATGGTGCTGGCGCAATTCGGCTTCTCGCCGGAGGCGCTGTTCGCCAAGGGCGTGGAAGTCAAGACGGCGCTGGCCGGCAAGGCCAAGGACGCGGCCTTTGCTGCCGCAGCAGCCGCCAGTGCGGCAGCCTCGTCACCTGAATCGGCGGCCAGCGCCGCTGCGTTGCTGAGCAAGGCCGAGAAGATGAATCCGGTCAAGGACGGACTGTCCATCATGGGCCCGGGCGGCTTCATCAAGGATCCAATCTCCGCCATCAGCTTCGGTATGGCACTGATGTTCGGTACCGCCGGCCTGCCCCACATCTTGATGCGCTTCTTCACCGTGCCCAATGCCAAGGAAGCCCGCAAGTCGGTGTTCTGGGCCACCACCTGGATCGGCTACTTCTACATCCTGATCTTCATCATCGGCTTCGGCGCCATCACCCTGGTGCTGACCAACCCCGAGATGGCCGATGTGGCCAAGGGCGTGATCAAGGGCGGCGGCGGCGCAGCCAACATGGCGGCCGTGCTGGTGGCCGAGACCGTCGGCGGCAATGTGTTCTACGGCTTCATCTCGGCCGTGGCCTTCGCCACCATCCTGGCGGTGGTCGCCGGCCTCACGCTGTCGGGCGCCTCGGCCGTGTCGCACGACCTCTACGCCACCGTGCTGAAGAAGGGCAAGGCCGACAGCGCCTCCGAACTCAAGGTGTCGCGCATCACCACCTTCGCCCTGGGCCTGCTGGCCGTGGTGCTGGGCTTCGCCTTCGAGCAGATCAATGTCGCCTTCATGGTGGCCCTGGCCTTCGCGATCGCCGCCTCGGCCAACTTCCCGGTGCTGTTCCTGTCGGTGCTCTGGAAGGATTGCACCACCAAGGGCGCGGTCATCGGCGGCTTCCTGGGCCTGATCTCCTCTGTGGTGCTGACCATCGTCTCGCCCTCGGTGTGGGAAGCCACGCTGCACAACCCCGCCGGCTCGGCCTGGTTCCCCTACATGTCGCCCTGCCTGTTCTCCATGACCCTGGGCTTTGTCGGCGTGTGGCTGTTCTCGGTGCTCGACAACAGCGAAAGCGCCCGCAAGGAACGCGCCTCCTTCGCGGCACAACAGGTGCGCTCCGAAACCGGCCTCGGTGCCTCGGGCGCCTCCGACCACTGAGCCACTGGGCATCAGGCGGGCGCGGACGCCGCGCCCCGAAACGGAAAACCGGGCCAAGGCCCGGTTTTTTTTCGGCCCGCCCCGGCGATCCCGTCAGAAGGTGCCTGGAAACGAGCCCCCGTCGAGCAACAGGCTCTGCCCGTTGATGTAGCCCGCCTGCTGGCTGCAGAGGAAGGCGCAGGCCTGGCCCAGTTCCTCGGGACGGCCGAAGCGCCGGGCCGGATGCCGCGCCAGCCGGGCCGAGCGCACCTCGTCGACACCGCGACCTTCGCGCTGCGCCTGGGCCGCGAAATTGCCGGCCAGGCGTGCGGTGTCGAAGGTGCCGGGCAGCAGGTTGTTGATGGTCACCCCGCGCGCCACGGTGCTGCGGGCCAGACCGGCGACAAAGCCCGTCAGACCGCTGCGAGCGCCATTGGACAGGCCCAGGCCGTCGACCGGGGCCTTCACCGCGCTCGAGGTGATGTTGATGATGCGGCCGAAGCCGCGCGCCATCATGCCGTCCACGCTGGCCTTGATGAGCTCGATCGGCGCCAGCATGTTGGCGTCCAGGGCCCGGATCCAGTCTTCGCGCTGCCACTGGCGGAAATCGCCCGGCGGCGGGCCCCCGGCATTGGTGACGACGATGTCGAAGTCGGGGTGGGCTGCAAAGATGCGGGCGCGCCCCTCGGCGCTGGCCACATCGGCGGCCAGCCAGTCGGCGCGGCCGGGGCCGAGGGCGTTCAGGCGCTCGGCCGCCTCGCGCAAAGGCCCTTCGGTGCGGGCCACGATGACCACCTGCACGCCCTCGCCCACCAGGGCCGTCGCACAGGCCAGGCCCAACCCCGAGCTGGCGCCGCACACCAGGGCCTTGCGGCCCGAAATTCCAAGATCCATGAATCAGCTCTCCTCAGTCAGGGTGAATACCTGCGCCTGGCGCAGGTCGACGTCGAGGCGCGCCCAGGCGTCGATCTCGACACGCAACTCGGGAAACACCAGCGCCTGGACCGCCACCAGGGTCGAGCAGGGGTGGTGCCCGGCAAAGAAATCGCGGCGCGCCCGGCCCACTTCGTCCTTGTCGGCGATGTCGGTCAGGTAGACCACCGTCTTGATGATGTTGTGGCGGTGTCCGCCGGCCGCCTGCACCAGGGATTCGAGCTTGCCCAGCACCTTCAGGGTCTGCTCATAGGCGCCCAGAGGCTGGCCCTGCTGAATGGCCGGATGGGCTGTCATGCCGGACATGAGCAACTCGTTGCCGATGCGCCAGGCATTGGTCCAGCTGGCGGCGGGCAGATCAGGAACGGCCGTGCAAGCTATTTTTTCAATCGGCATGGGACTCTTTCGCTGGCAGGCTGCATCACTGGCCACCGGCCCGCACGCGCACGATGATGCGTTCACGCACCGGGACGAAGTCGTAGGTGGGGTAGCACTCGGTCTGGAAGACCCCCCAGGCCGATCGCTCCAGCTCCAGGTTGACGCGGCCCAGCAGTTGCGGCGGCAACTCCAGGGTGACGATCTGGCCCAGGCCCATGGCCACGGTCCAGGACACGACGCGGGTGCCGGGCACCGGGAAGCGGTCCCACCACTCGGCCGCCTTGAGGCGCGCCTGCACCTCGTCCAGCACCAGGCCCGGGTGGTGCCTGAGCACCACGGTGAGCCACATCAGGGCCGCCGGCTCGGAAGGCTTGTTGTCGTCCATGGAGGCGCCTCCGGTCAGCTCGCCGCCCAGGGCATGGGCGACTCGTTCAGGCCCCAGTACCAGCTCTTCTGGGCGGTGTACTCGAGGATGCCCAGCCGGCCCTTCTCACGGCCGGTGCCGCTCATCTTGACGCCGCCGAAAGGCGTGCTGACCGAGAACAGCTTGTAGGTGTTGACCCAGACGGTGCCGGTCTGCAGGGCCTGGCCCAGGCGCCAGGCGGTCTTGTAGTCTCGCGTCCAGATGCCCGAGGCCAGGCCGAACACGTTGTCGTTGCACTGCGCCACCAGGTCGGCCTCGTCGCGCCAGGGCAGCAGGGCCAGCACCGGGCCGAAGATCTCTTCCTGGCACATGCGGGCGCTGTTGGGCAGGCCCTCGATCACGGTGGGGGTGTAGTAGCTGCCGCGCTCGAACAGGGCGCCATCGGGCCGCACGCCGCCGGCCAGCAGTTGGCCGCCTTCGTCCAGGCCGAGCTGCACGTAGCGCTCGACCGAGGCGCGGTGGCCTTGGTTGACCAGGGGGCCCATCTGGGTGTCTTCGCTGGACGGATCGCCCACGCGCAGCGCCTTCACGCCGGCCAGCAGGCGGGCCTTGAATTCGGCGTAGACGCTTTCGTGCACGAAGGCGCGCGAGCCGGCGATGCAGGATTCGCCCGAGGAGCTGAAGATGCCGTACAGCACACCGGCCACCGCGTGGTCCAGATCCGCATCGGCGCACACGATGGTGGGCGACTTGCCGCCCAGCTCCAGCGAGGTGGGCATCAGCTTCTCGGCCGCCAGACGGGCGATGCCCAGGCCCACGGTGGTGCCGCCGGTGAAGGCGATGCGCTTGACCAGGGGGTGCTTGACCAGGGCGTCCCCCACGATCGAGCCCTTGCCCGGCAGCACGCTGATGATGCCGTCGGGCACGCCGGCCTGCTGGGCGATGCGGGCCAGCTCGATGGCCATGCGCGGGGTGATCTCGGCGGGCTTGAAGACCACGGCGCAACCGGCCGCCAGGGCCGGCGCCAGCTTCTGCGCCTCGCTGGCGATGGGCGAGTTCCAGGGCGTGATGGCCCCGACCACGCCCAGCGGCTCGTGCGCGCTGAGGGTGAAGTAGTCGCCCCGCGAAGGCGTGAGCTGGTCCTCCCAGGTCTCGCAGGCGGCGGCAAAGAACTGGAAGGTGCCGGCCGCGCTGGCCACCAGGGCCCGGGTCTCTTTGATCGGCTTGCCGTTGTCCAGGCGCTGCAGCTGGGCCAGTTCCTCGCCGCGCTCGCGGATGCCGGCAGCGATGCGGTGCAGGAGGGACGCACGTTCGTGGCGCTTGAGGCCGGCCCAGGCCGGCTGCTGGCGGGCCCGTTCGGCGCATTGCACCGCCTCGTCGACATCGGCGGCGGTGGCGGCATGCAGGGTGGCGACGGTGCTGCCGTCGTGCGGGTACTCGGTGGCGTATTCGGGGCCCGAGGCGTCGCGCCAGCGGCCGGCCAGCAGGGTTTGCAGTCTTTCAGTCATCGCGGTCTCCGTGTCAGGGTCGGGGGTCCATGCGGCGGCCCGGCCCCTGACAGGCCAGCCCGCCGTGCGGCTTCACAGGGTGAGGGATGCCGTCCGGTTGTGCAGGAAGCGCAGCGCCGACAGCACGGTCAGGGCCGAGGTCTTGGGGTTGTCGGCCAGGGGCTTTCCGCGCAGCGTGATCTCGAGTTCGCCGAAAGCGCCACGCACGAGAACATGGTGGATGTTCTCGCTGACGGTCGGGTCGGCGATCAGGCGCACGCGGGTCGCATCGAGCCCGAGTCCGGCCAGGGAGACGGTGGCCGCGACGTTGGCGTTCTTCGGGTAGCGCCGGGCCGCTTCGCGCGCCGAGGCCTCGAGGATCACGACCGGCGCCTGCAGGGCCGCCAGATCGCAGACCTCTTCGGCCGGGGTGCCGCGCCAGCCCGCAGGCGGCTTGCGCCCGATGTAGAGCACTTCGCTGAGCCCGGCCAGGCGCGCGGCTGCGATGGCATCGATGCCGCCGATGGCGCCCGACAGCAGATGGGCCTGGGTGCCGCCGGCTTCGGCCGCCATCTGCAACTGCTCGGCCAGACCGGGCTCGGACAGCGCCCCGATGGACAGGACGGCGCACTCCACGCCGCGCCGCAGGGCCGGGACCACATGGTCGAGCAGGGCCGCATGGCCCGCGCATTCGAGCACCAGCGCCGCCTCGGGCGGCACCTGCGGGCCGACCCGGACGGCCGCGCCGACCTCGGCCTGCACCGCGTCGACATGGGCCCCGGGCACCACGATGTGGTCGACGCGGATCTGCGGGTGTTCCGTCAGACGCTGGTGGATGGAACGACCGATGGCGCCATAGCCGACCAGGGTCAGCGCCAGCGGTGCCGATGCGGCACCGGCGCTCATGCGGCCTCCTTCTTGAGGATCGGACCGGCGAACTTGGCCGAGAACGGGCCCCAGGCCTTCATGTCGACCTCGACCACGACCGGGCCGGGAGCGGCCAGCGCCTCGGCCAGGACCTCGGCGGTGCGGGCCGGCGCGTCGAGCAGCACATGGCGCGCCTTCAGGCTGCCGCAGAAGCCGGCGAAGTCGGGCGTGTGCAGCTCCACATAGCAATGGCGGCTGCCGTAGAGATCGTCCTGGATGTTCCGGATGACGCCATAGCGGCTGTCGTTCATCAGCAGCACCACGATGTCGGCGCCCTCCTGCACCGCGCAGGCCAGCTCGCCCACATTGAGCATGAAGCCGCCGTCGCCGACCAGGGCCACGGTCCGGCGACCCAGCTGGTGCTCGGTGTTGGCAACGGCGGTGCCGATGGCCATGGCCAGGCCCTGGCCGATGCCGCCGCCCAGCGCATGCACGCCGGCACGCGGGTGGTCCAGCAGCGGGGCCCGGTTGCCCCACATGCTGTTGGACAGGGTGATGTCGCGCACCCACCAGAGCGCCTTGCCGGCCTGGCGCTGCAGCTGGTCCTTGAGTTCGGTGTAGGCCCCCAGGGTGGCGTCGACCAGATCGGCCGCCGCCAGACGCGCCTGACGCACCTCGTGCTGCAGCCCGGGGTCGACCTGCATGCGGCCTTCCAGCCGGTCGGCCAGCGCATGCAGCGCGGCGCTGGCGTCCCCCTGCACGAAGTAGTCGCTGGCATAGCCACGGTTGTGCGCCAGCGGGTTGGCGTCGATGCGGTACAGGGCGCCGGGCAGGCGCAGTTGGTAGCGCAATGTTTCGTTGCTGCGCAGCCGCGAGCCCACGACCAGCATCGCATCGCAGCTCTGATAGAGGTCTTCGGCGGGCTTGTGCAGGTTGTAGGACCCCAGGCTGGCCGGGTGGTCTTCGGCGACGATGCCGCGTCCCTGCACCGAGGTGACCACCCCCCAGCCCATCTTCACGAAGCGCTCGACCGCCGCTGCCGCGCCACGCGCACCGCCCCCCAGCCACAGCATGGGTCGGCGCGCGCCGGCCAGGCGCTCGGCCAGGGCCTGCAGCGCGGCGCTGTCCACCGGCACCTGCGGCGCCGGCAGCGGCTGCAGGTCGGCAGGCAGGTCCAGCAGGGTGGCCTGCACATCGATGGGGATCTCGATGCTGACCGGCCCGCACGGCGGGGTGAAGGCCAGACGGACCGCTTCGCGCAGGGTCGCCAGTGCCGTCTGGGCATCCCGGATGCGGAAGGCCGCCTTGCCCACGGCCTGCAGCATGGCCAGTTGGGCCGGCGCCTCGTGGATGTAGCCGAGGTCGCGGTCGAGGTAGGGCGATTCGATCTGGCCGGTCAGGTGCAGCATCGGCGTGCCGGCGGTGAGGGCCTCCACCAGCGCTCCTGCGGCATTGCCGGCGCCGGTGCCGGTGCTGGTGACGCAGACCCCGAGCACCCCGCTGACCCGGGCATAGGCATCGGCCATGTTGCAGGCCCCCGCCTCGCCCCGGGCGGACACAAAGCGGATCCGCTGGCGCCGGTGGAAGGCGTCGAGGATCGGCATGTTGTGGATGGAGATCACGCCGAAGGCGGCGCGCACGCCGCATTGCTCGAGGAATCGGGCGGCGAGTTCACCGACGGTGATGCGCAGGGGGGTGGCAGGGGTCATGGATGGTCTGGGTCTGAGAGAAAGAGAGGGTCAGCCTCCGCGCTGCGGCAGGTGGCTGATGCGTTGGGTGAGCTGGGTGGCGGCGGCGCGCACCATCCCGACCAGGCTGTCGGTCAGGTCGGGCTCGATCTGCTGGGCCGGCACCGTGATGCTGACGGCGGCCACCACCGACTGGCGCTCATTGAAGACCGGCGCCGCGACGGTCGAGATGCCCGTCTCGAAGCCGCCCTGGCTGATGGCATAGCCCCGGCTGCGGTCGTCATCGATCAGGGCCTTGAGCTGGACCAGGGTGGTGGGCGTCTTCGGGGTGTAGGCCGGCAGCGGGGTCTCGGGGTAGAGCTGCGACAGACCGGCCATGTCGAGATCGGCCAGCAGCAGGCGGCCCAGCACGGTCGCATGGGCGGGCAGGCGCGCACCGACCTGGATCGAATGGAACACCGACTGGCGCCCCGCCGCCTTGGCGACGAAGACCACCTCGCGCCCGTCGCGCACCACGAGGTGGGCGGAATACCCGCTCTTCTCCCGCAGGTCCTCGATGATGGGCAGGCCATGCTCGGTCAGCTCCATCGAGGCCAGGTATTCGAAGCCCAGGCGCAGCACGCCGATGCTCAGCTTGTAGTTCGGGCTGTCGGCCACGCGCTCGACGAAGCCCATCTGCTCCAGCGTCTGCAGCAGGCGGAACACCGAGGCGCGCGGCACGTCGAGCCGGCGCGACAGTTCGGCGCCGGTGAGCTGAGGTTCCTGGCGGGTGAAGCAGCCCAGCAGTTGCAGGCCGCGGGCAAGGCCCGGCACGAGGTAGCGGTCGACGTTCGGTGTGTTCATGGACGAGGTTCTCCTGGCTCTTGATCGGGATCGGTGGGGGTCTGCAGCAGCAGCCCGTTGACCGCGTCGGCGGCCTCCAGGGCGCAAGCATGCCCTACCGGGCCGAGCGAAAGATAAGGAGCCCCCACCCGGGCGGCCAGCGCGCTGCAGCCGGCCGCCGGGGTGATGGTGTCTGCACTGCCACTGGCCACGGTGACCGGACAGCCTACCGCAGCCAGCAGGCCGGCCAGATCGGCATCGGCCAGAAGATGGGCCGCCTGCGTGTAGCCCGCCGGGCGGATGGCGGCCATGAGGGATTGCACATAGGCCCGAAGCCCTGGATCGGCCTGCGGCGACAGCATGGCGGCACCACGCTGCGCCGCCAGCCCGGTCGGGCCCAACCGGGCCAACATGTCGAGGCGGTCGGCCAGGCGGGCCTGGCGCAGCGCAGGATCGGCCAGGCCATAGCCCTGGGCCGGCGCCAGCAGGACCAGGCGGCGCACCTGCTGCGGGCGCAGGCCGGCCGCCGCGGCGGCCATCAGGCAACCCAGCGAATGGCCGGCCAACACGATCGGTGGACGCGCCGGGGCCAGCACGTCCAGCCAGGACCAGAGCCGCCCGGCATAGTCGGCGGGGGCAGGCCGCTCGGCCGCCACCGGGTCGCTGCATCCATAGCCCGGCGCCTCCCAGGCCAGCACGGTGAAGGAGCGGCTCAACGCCTGCAACTGACGCAGCCAGCTGCCCGAGGCCGAACCGATGCCGTGCAGCAGCACCAGCCAGGGTCCGTCGCCGGCGCGCCGGTAGCCGATGCGCCCCTGCGGGGTGTCCAGCGCGTGCACCGGCCACTGGCGGGCCAGGTCCTGCAGGTCCTGGGTGTGCATGTTCAACGTCCCAGCTCGCGCTTGATCCTGGCCAGCGGCGAATCCGGCGGGTAGACCGGGGTGATGGGCTGGGGCGAACCCAGCATCACGCACATCAGTGCGTCCTCGTCGCCGATGTTGTGCTCCTCGCGGTAGACGCCCGGCGGCACCGAGATCAGGTCGCGCTCGCCGACCACGGTTTCCCAGCGCAGGCCGTCCTTCTCGCAGACCACCTTCATGGCGCCGCGCATGACGAAGAAGATCTCCTCGACGTCGTAGTGGATGTGCGAAGGCCCGATGTGGCCGGCCGGGATCACCATGGTCGAGAAGGTGAAGTGGGCCGAGGGCACGGTGTTGCTGTCGGCCGCGACGCCGGTGCCGCCGGTGCCCACATAGCGCATCTGGGCGCGGCGGTACCTGGGGTCGAAATCGGCCTGGAACTTCAGCGCGTCCCAGTCGTAGCGGCGGGTGGCACGGCGCGCCACCCGCGACTCCATCCAGGCCTCGAAGCTCTGGCCTGGGGCCTGCATCATCGATCGCTGGATGTCGGCCTCGGCAGGGATGCGCGCATCCTGCAGGCCGCGTTCGTTGAACACCGGCTCGTTGGCCGCGCTGGGACGGGTCGGACTCATGGAGACTCCTTGGGAGAAACGGGAAAGACTGGAAACAGGTTTCGGAAGGGACGCCGGGCGCCTCAGTTCATGACAAAGCCGCCGTTGACCGGCAGCACCTGCCCGGTCACATAGGCACTGCCCTCGGACAGCAGGAACAGCACCGCCGCCACCACGTCGTCGGGCAGTTGAGGGCGTTCGATGGCCCGCCCCTCGGCATAGAGCCGGTGCCGGGCCTCGGGCACGTACTCGGTGGCCTCGACCAGGGTGAGACCGGGCGCCACCGCATTCACGGTGATGCCCTGTGGCCCCAGCTCGCGCGCCATGGAGCGCGTCATCGCCATCACCGCGCCCTTGCTGGCCACATAGGCCATGAGGCGCGGGGCCCCCCACAGCGCGGTGTCCGAGGCGATGTTCACCACCCGCCCCCGGCCCGAGGCCTGGAGCAGCGGCTGCGCGGCGACGGTGCAAAGCCAGGTGCCGCGCACATTGACCTGCATGACGCGGTCCCAGGTCTCCAGCGGGATGTCACCCATGTCCTTGCCGCCCGAATTGGTGATGGCGCCGTTGTTCACCAGACCGTCCAGCCCGCCCAGCCATTGGCCGGCGGCGGCCACGGCGGCCTGGATCGAGTCGGGGTCCGCCAGGTCGAGCCCCAGGTAATGCGCCACCGGCGTCTCCCGCCCGGCGTTCAGGGCCTCGGCCAGCGCCCGGCCGCGTTCGTGCAGCACGTCGCTCAGCACGACCCTCGCCCCCGCCGCCACGCAGGCCCGGGCAAAGCATTCGCCCAGGCCACGGGCCGCGCCGGTGATCAGGATGCGGCGCTGTGGCAGCGGGGCATTCAGCGATGAGCTCATGTTCTGTCTCCTGGTGCAGCGTCAGGGCCGCTGATTTGCCGCCCTGATTGTTTTATTAACGAAACAATGATTCATTGATGGAAGGCATTGTGGCACCAAGAAAGCCCGTCTCGGCAATTCCGATTGGCACGAAAGGTTATTGCAGACCCCTTGGTCACCCGATCAGCGGACCGCCTCCCAGGCTGCGCCGGGAAGGCATCGGCGATCTCGGTATTTACCCCGATATGAATGGCTTTTGCGAATCCTTATTCTCGGCCTCAGTTTCACCTATTGATCATTGTTTCTTATATGAAACCAAAGGATTGCAAACAGCCCGGCGTCCACGCAGACAGGCCCGGCCCATGGCGGCTCCTCCGGCTGGGGCTGATGTGCCTTGCCTGCGTCACCGGCAGCGCGCTGGCCGGGCCCGCCGACACCCTGGCCTCGGCCCCCTTCGCCATCGTGGCCCCCTTCCCGCCCGGCGGTCCGGTGGACACGCTGGCGCGCATGCTGTCGACCGGACTGTCCACGCGCTACCGGCAGGCGGCGGTGGTCGACAACCGGGCCGGCGCGAACGGCAACATCGGCATCGACTACGTCAAGCGCGCCGCGCCCGATGGCCACACCCTGCTGGTGGTCCCGGCCGGCAACCTGACGATCAACCCCAGCCTGATGCCCCGGCTCGGCTACGACGTGGCGCGCGACTTCGACCCGGTGTCCACACTGGCCCAGGCGCCGAACGTGCTGGCCGTCAACCCGGCGGTGCCCGCGCAAAACGTCGCCGAACTGGTGGCGCTGAGCAAGGCCCATCCCGGCACCATGAGCTACGCCTCTCCGGGCGTGGGCAGCGGGCTGCACCTGGCCGGCGAGCTTTTCCGGCGGCAGAGCGGCGCCGATCTGCTGCACATCGCCTACAAGGGCTCGGGCCCCGGCCTCAACGATGTGCTGGGCGGCACCGTCCCGGTCATCATGGGCAATCTGCCGACCCTGCTGCCCTACATCCAGGCCGGCAGGCTGCGCGCGCTCGCGCTCACCGATCCGGAACGCAGCCCGCTGCTGCCCCAGGTGCCGACCCTGGCCGAGGCCGGTGTGCACGGCATCGCGGTGACCTCCTGGTACGGGGTGCTGGTGCCCCATGGCACGCCCGAAAGCCTGCGCACGCAACTGGCGCAGGACATCGCCCAGATCCTCGCCCTGCCCGCCAACAAGGCCCTGCTGGAACGCCAGGGCCTCACGGTCTGGCTCCATGCCGGCGACGCCTTCAGCCAGATCATCCGCCAGGAGTCCGCCACCTGGCTGCCCGTCATCCGCAGCCAGCACATCGTGGCCGAGTAACCCCATCCCACTTTCCCAGCCCCACCCTCAAGGACATCCCCCATGAAGAAGATCCTCGCCCTGCTCAGCCTCGGCACCCTGGCTGCCACGGCCGCCGCCCAATCGAGCCCTGCGCCCTCCTCGGCGACCGTGTTCGGCACCATCGACATGGGCGTGGCCCGCATCACCGGCGACCAGGTGTCGCGCACCGGCATGTCGGTGTCGGGGGCCAACATCAGCCGGCTCGGTTTCAAGGGCAGCGAAGACCTGGGCGGCGGCCTGGGCGCCGGCTTCTGGCTCGAGGCCGGCCTGCTGCCGAGTTCCGGCGCCACGCAGTCGAGCACCTCGTTCTTCAACCGCCGCGCCACGCTCAGCCTCACGGGCAACTTCGGTGAGCTGCGCCTCGGCCGCGACGACTCGGCCACCTTCCTGAACACCCTGGTCTTCGACCCCTTCCTGACCAATGGGGTCGGCGGCACCATGGCCTTTGCCATGAACGGCGCGCCGATCCAGATCAGCAATGCGGTGAGCTATTTCCTGCCCAAGGACCTCGGCGGCTTCTTCGGCCAGGCCCAGGTGGCCCTGGGCGGCCAGCCCTCCACCGCGACCTATACCCGGGCCGGTGACTACAGCGGCCTGCGCGCCGGCTACAACCAGGGGCCACTGAACACCGCCTTCGCCACCGGTGTGCTGCGCGGCGCCAGCCCCGCGCTCGACGTGACCGCCAGCAACCTGGCCGCCGCCTACGACTTCCAGAGCGTGCGCCCCTCGCTTCTCTGGGCCCGCGAGAAGACCAGTCTGGCGACGGTCGACGCCTTCCAGGTCGGGCTGACCGCGCCGGTCGGACCGACCCTGTTGAAGGCCTCCTACGGCCACTACAGCAACAACAGCACCGGCAACAACAGCTGGAACAAGCTGTCGCTGGGCTTCGGCTACAACCTCTCGTTGCGCACCCAGATCTACGGCAGCTATGGCCACATCAGCAACCAGTCGGGCGCCCAGAAGGCCATGAACCTGCTGGGGCTGGGGGCGGCGGGCACCTCGCTGGGCGGCCAGTCCAACGGCTACGAAGTGGGCTTTCGGCATTTCTTCTGACGCTCAGCGCCGGATCACTGCCTGACAACCACCGGACGCACCCGGCGTCCGGGACCTGGAGATTGATGGATGAAGACAGAACGAATGAGATGGATGGGCGTGCTGGTGCTGTTCGTGATCGTGGCGATCTCCTATGTGGATCGCATCAACATCGCGGTGCTCATCATCGACCCGGCCTTCCTGGCCCACATGGGCATGGCGCGCGGCGACCGCGCGAGCCAGGGCCTGCTGGCCACCGCCTTCATGGTCGGGTATGGCCTTTCGGCGGTGGTGCTGACGCCTTTCTTCTTTGAACTGCTGGGGGTGCGCAAGAGCCTGGTGGCCGGCCTGTGCACCTGGGGCGTGGTGACCTGGCTGACCCCCCAGCTGCAAAACTATGACGCCCTGCTGGCCTCGCGCGCCCTGCTCGGCCTGGCGGAGGGCCCACTGTTCTCGCTGGCCGGCGCCTTCGTCAAGGCCAGCTTCGCGAGCCACGAGAACGGCAAACCCAATGCCATCGTCAACATGGGCACCGGCGTCGGACTGGGTCTGGGCTTTCCCCTGGTCAGCCATGCCCTCGGCGCCTACGACTGGGAGACCTCCTTCCACCTGATCGGCGCCCTGAACCTGGTGGTGGGCGTGCCGCTGGTGCTGCTGTTCCTGCACATGCCGCCCGGCCCCGCAAGCCCGCGCGGCTCCATGGGCAACGCCCTCGGCCGGGTGCGGCAGAACGTCCTGGGCGCCCTCCAGACCCGGCACCTGCTGCTGGTGACCGTGCTGACCTCGGCCTTCCTGGGTTTTCTCTGGGGCAGCAGCAACTGGCTGCCGGCCTACCTCAAGGAAGTGCGCGGCTTTTCGCTGCGCGAGATGGGCTGGATGGCCTCGCTGCCGCAATACACGATGGTGCTGGCGGTGTTCCTCGGCGGCGCCCTGATCGACCGGCTGGAGCGCCGCCAGGTGCCCCTGATCTTCGTCGGCGGCAGCCTGGGCGTCGGCCTGTGCATCCTGCTGGCCATCCTGGCCCCCACCCGCGAGCTGGCCGCGCTGGGCCTGATCGCTGCCAATTTCTTCTGGGGCCTGCAAAGCCCGGCCATCCCCAGCACGGCCCAGCACTACTCGGCCCCCGGTCACACCGCCAGTGCCTTCGGCGTGGTCAACGGGGTCGGCAGCCTGGTGGCCGGCTTCATGCCGGCCCTGATGGGCCTGCTCATCGGCGGCCAGGGCGCGGGCCCGCAGTCGGCGGCCGAGGTGGCCAGCGGCTTCACGCTCGGCTTCTCGACCCTGATCGGCACCCAGGTCCTGGTGCTGCTGTGCGGGGCCTGGCTGTGGCGCTGCGGCCGGGCCTCGGCCCACTGAGCCCCGACGACCTGCCGCCCCGGCTCAAATCCCTGCCCTGTGCAGGTTTGGCGCATCGGCCGGACAATGCCGGCATGAAAGCTCTCTCCGACATTGCCCTGTCCATGCTCGACCTGGTGGCGGTGCGCGAAGGCGGCACGGTGGCCGATGCCCTGGCCATCGCCCTGCGCACTGCCCGCCACGCCGAATCCCTCGGTTTCAAGCGCTACTGGCTGGCCGAACACCACAACATGAGCGGCATCGCCAGCTCGGCCACGGCGGTGCTGGTCGGCCACATCGCCGGCGGCACCCAGCACATCCGCGTCGGCTCCGGCGGCATCATGCTGCCCAACCACGCGCCCCTGGTGGTGGCCGAGGCCTTCGGCACGCTGGCCGAGCTCTACCCCGGGCGCATCGACCTGGGCCTGGGCCGCGCGCCGGGCACCGATGGCCCGACCATGCGGGCCCTGCGCCGCGACCGCCCCGAGACCGAGGAGGACTTTCCCCGCGACGTGGCCGAATTGCAGCGCCTGCTCGGTCCGGCCCAGCCCGGCCAGCGCATCGTCGCCATGCCGGGTGCCGGCACCGAGGTGCCCATCTGGCTGCTGGGCTCGAGCCTGTTCTCGGCCCGGCTGGCGGCCGAGCGTGGCCTGCCCTATGCCTTCGCCTCGCATTTCGCGCCGCGCCTGCTGCTGCAGGCGCTCGAGGTCTACCGAAGCCATTTCCGGCCCTCGGCCCGGCTCGAGCACCCCTATGTGGTGATCGGCGTGCCCCTGATCGCCGCCCCGGACGACGACGAGGCGGAGTTCCTGGCCAGCAGCACCTACCAGCGCGTGCTGGGCATCCTGACCGGCGACCGGCGCCGGCTGCAGCCACCGATCCCGGGCTTCTGGGATCGCCTGGGGCCGCAGGAGCAGGCGGCCATCGATGATTTCCTGGCTGCGGCCGTGGTCGGCGGCCCGAGCAAGGTGCGCGAAGGACTGCAGGCCCTGGCACAGGCCACCGAGGCCGACGAATTCATGCTGGTCAGCGACGTCTTCGACCCGGCCCTGCGGCTGCGCTCGCTGGACATCGCCGCCGAGGTCTGCCGACACGGGATGTCGGCGGCCGTCAGCGCCTGAAGCCCCGCCGGAGCCGATAAGAAACGGCCCCGCAGGGCCGTTCGATGGAACCGGGAAGATCTGCAGCCCGGCTTACTTGGCGGCGGGTGCGGTGGCGGCCGGTGCGGCAGGTGCCGACGAGGCGACCGGGCTGGCGGCGGTCCCGGCCTCGGCCGGCTTGGCAGAATCGGCGGCCGGCTTGGCAGCCTTGGCGTGGTGAGCCTTCTTCACATGGGTCTTGGCCTGCGGAGCTTTCTCGGCGGTGGCTGCCGGAGCGGCAGCGGCGGCAGGCTCGGTCGACTTGACTGCGGGTGCAACGGTTGCAGGAGCAACTGCAGCAGCAGGTGCCGCCGCCGGTGCTGCCGGGGCTGCGGGCGTCTGGGCAAACGCGGCGACAGCGAAGAAGCTGGACAACAGGGTGGCGATGAGCTTGTTCATGATGAGACCTTTGACTCGGGGTAAACAGCCCGGCAACACGTCGGGCTTGCTCCTACAACGAGGCTCCGGAGGGCGGCGATGACAGCCTCCCGGCGCATTTGTAACCAGGTGTTTTGCCCCGTCAGCCCAAGGCCCCCACCCACAGGACCCGGGTCTCCTGCTCGTTGAGTGAACAGCCCCAGGGCCGGTCGACGATGTAGCCCCCCAGGCCCTGCTTGGCCTTGACCAGGACCCGGTAGTCGCGCAGCACGAGGTCGGACGACGCGGCGTGGCGCAGGCCGACCCGCACGAAGTGCCCCAGGCGGGCGCTGGCAGGTTCGCGCAACTGTTGACGGATGCTGTCGGCACACAGGGCCTCGGCGCGTGCGAAGGTGGCCGGATCCGCCGGCCGGTCTTCCAGCTGGGGATGGGCCCGGGCCAGGCCGATCAGCAGCAGACCGCCTGCCAGGCCCGCCAGGTTCTTCAGGGACATGGGTCGCCATCCTTGTAAAGATCATGTAAAGCGCGCCATTGTGCCCCAAGCCTGCGCAGCCGCCCCGCCGGGCCCTGCAGGCACGCACGGGATGGGCGCGCGGCTGCTACAGTGCCGGAACCGCAAGCGCGCCCCGCGTCGCGCATCCTTCAGGCAACGCCCCGCACCCCGACCCACCCCGACCCATGTCCAACCTCATCGTGCACGGCGGCACACCGCTTCGTGGCCGCATCATTCCCTCCGCCAACAAGAACGCCGTGCTGCCGGTGCTCTGCGCCACCCTACTGAGCGATCAGCCCTTGCGCCTGCTCGGGGTGCCCGACATCACCGATGTGCGCAAGATCCTGGACATCTTCCGCACCCTGGGCAGCGAGGTGCGCATGGACCACGCCAGCGGCACGCTGGAGTTGCACCACCGCGACACCCGGTTCGACGCCACGCAGCACCGCCTGCCCGAGGAGATGCGCTCGTCGATCATGCTGGTGCCGCCGCTGCTGGCGCGCTTCGGCGTCGCCCGGCTGGAAGACAACGTGAAGGGCTGCACCCTGGGCGTGCGCGAGATCGATCCCCACGTCGAGGTCTTCCAGCAATTCGGCGGCGAGGTCGAGCGCGCCGAGGGCTCGCTGCTGGTGCGCTGTGCAGGCCGCCTGCGCGCCACCGACCATTGGCTGGACTACGCCTCGGTCACCACCACCGAGAACTTCGTGCTCTGCGCCGCCATGGCCGAGGGCAGCTCGACCCTGACGAATGCGGCCTCGGAGCCGCATGTGCAGGAGTTCTGCCGCTTCATGGCCCTGCTCGGCGTGGGCATCGAGGGCCTGGGCACCTCCCGGCTCACGGTGCACGGCGGCGGCGCCCTCGCCGGCGGCGAATTCCGCTTCGACGAAGATTTCCACGAGATCACCACCTTCCTGGCCCTGGGGGCCATCACCGGTGGCGAGGTGGTGGTGCGCAACAGCGCGCCGGCCAATTTCCCGCTGATCGACCGCACCTTCGCCAAGTTCGGTGTGCAGATCCGCCATGAGGACGGCTGGTCGCGCGCCCATTGCCCCGGGCCGCTGCAGGTGCAGACCCCGTTCACCAGCAATGTGCTGACCAAGGTCGAGGCCGCCCCCTGGCCGTATTTCCCGGTCGACCTGCTGCCGATCTTCATCGCCCTCGGGGTGCGGGCCCAGGGCAACGCGATGTTCTGGAACAAGGTCTACGACGGCGCGCTGGGCTGGACGGGCGAGCTGTCCAAGTTCGGCGCCCATGTGTTCTCGTCGGACCCGCACCGCCTGATCACCTTCGGCGGCAAGACGCTGTCGCCGGCGGTGGTCGAGAGCCCCTACATCATCCGCGTGGCGATTGCGCTGTTCATGGTGGCGGCCAGCATCCCGGGGCGCTCGGAGATCCGCAATGCGACCCCGATCCGCCGCGCCCACCCGCGCTTCGTGGAGAACCTGCGCAGCCTCGGCGTGCAGGTGGACTGGACCAGCGAGGAATGAGGCCGAAGCCGAACCGACTCAGAAGGGCGGTTCGCTGAACAGCGACACGTCGGCATAGACCATGTCCAACGGATAGCGCCGGCCCGCCAGGTAGTCTTCGAGGCAGCGCAGCAGCAAGGGGCTGCGGTGGCGCTCGACGCTGGCCCGGATCTCGTCGGGGCTCATCCAGACGGCACGCACGATGCCCTCGTCCAGTGCCAGCCCCGGCACCTCGTCGCCGACCCGGCCGCAGAAGGCGAAGCGCAGGTAGGTGATGTCTTCGCCGGTGCGCGATTTGCGAAAGCGCGACAGGTAGATGCCCACCAGGCCGGTCGGCTCGAAGTGGTGTGCGGTCTCCTCGAGGGCTTCGCGCGCGCAGCCCTCGGCCGGCGCCTCGCCGACTTCCAGATGGCCTGCCGGGTTGTTGAGCTTCAAGCCCGAGTCGGTGTGCTCCTCCACCAGCAGGAACTTGCCGTCGCGCTCCATGAGGGCGGCGACGGTGACGCTGGGTTTCCATCGTGTCTTGGTCATCGGAACATTATCGATCGGCCCTGTGACGGGCCCCTGACGCGGCCTTCCGCCGATCCCGCCTTGTCGGCCATGGGACATGGCCCGGCGCCGGGGTGGCCGGCCGCGCACCGCGCATCATGTAAGCTCCGGCAGAGTCAGCAATCTTCATCCAACACCATCCACGAGGAGAGTCCCATGTTGATCGGCGTTCCTGCTGAAACTGCGGCGGGGGAGACCAGAGTGGCCGTCACGCCCGAGACGGTCAAGAAATTGAAGGCGCAGGGCCATGAGCTGGCCGTGCAGTCCGGCGCCGGTCTCGCGGCCAGCGTGACCGACGAAGCCTATGTCGCCGCAGGCGCCACCCTCACCGACGCCGCCGGGGCCTTCGGTGCCGGCCTGGTGCTCAAGGTGCGCGCCCCCAGCGAGGCCGAACTGGCCCTGCTCAAGCCGGGCACCACCCTCGTGGGCATGCTCAACCCCTTCGATGCCGAAGGCCTGCAGCGCCTGGCCTCGGCCGGCCTGACCGCCTATGCGCTCGAGGCCGCACCGCGCACCACCCGAGCCCAGAGCATGGACGTGCTGTCCTCGCAGGCCAACATCGCCGGCTACAAGGCGGTGATGATGGCCGCCGACAAATACCAGCGCTTCTTCCCCATGCTGATGACCGCCGCCGGCACCGTGAAGGCCGCGCGCGTGGTGATCCTCGGTGTCGGGGTGGCCGGGCTGCAGGCGATCGCCACCGCCAAGCGCCTGGGCGCGGTGATCGAGGCCTCCGACGTGCGCCCCTCGGTCAAGGAACAGGTCGAATCGCTGGGCGCCAAGTTCATCGACGTCCCCTATGAGACCGCCGAGGAGAAAGAAGCCGCCGAGGGCGTGGGCGGCTATGCCCGGCCGATGCCGCAGAGCTGGCTGGACCGCCAGAAGGCCGAGGTGGCCAAGCGGGTCGCCCAGGCCGATGTGGTGATCTCCACCGCCCTGATCCCGGGCCGCGCCGCACCGGTGCTGGTCACCGAAGAGATGGTCCGCTCGATGAAGCCCGGCTCGGTGCTGGTCGACCTGGCCGCCGGCAAAGGGCCCGTGGGTCCGCACGGCGCAGCGGGCGGCAACTGCCCCCTGACCGAGGCCGACCGCACCGTGGTGCGCCACGGCGTGACCCTGGTCGGCGAGACCAATCTGCCGGCCCTGGTGGCCGCCGATGCCTCCTCGCTCTATGCCCGCAATGTGCTGGATTTCCTCAAGCTGATCCTGCCCAAGGACGGCACGCCCACGGTCGACCTCAACGACGACATCGTGGCGGCCTGCCTGATGG
>JAFAMV010000216.1 GCA_019233055.1 Curvibacter sp. | reverse complement strand
CAAGATCGGCATCGGCCCGTCGAGCTCGCACACCGTGGGGCCGATGCGCGCCGGCCTGTTGTTCGCGCGTGCGCTCGAGGCGAAGGGATGTCTGGCCCGCACGGCCCGGGTGCAGGTCGAACTGTTCGGCTCGCTGGGTGCCACGGGCCGGGGCCATGCCACCGACGACGGGGTGCTGCTCGGCCTGCTGGGCGAGGCGCCCGACACGGTCGACCCCGGCCGCGCCGCCCTGGCCCTGGCCGAGGTGCGGCGCCAGGGCCGGCTGGCCCTGCTGGGCGCGCACGGCATCGAGCTGGACAGCCGGCGCGACATCGCCTTCCTGGCCGAGCGCTCGCTGCCGGCCCACCCCAATGCCCTGCGCCTGGCCGCCTTCGACGGCGCCGGGGCCCTGCTGCATGAGGCCCACTACTACTCGGTCGGCGGCGGCTTCGTCGTCGAAGGCGGTGCCGAGGCCCCGGCGGCCGACGCTTCGGCGCCGCCGGTGCGCTTTCCTTTCAGCAGCGGCGACGAACTGGTCCGCCAGGCCCTGGCGCAGGGCGGCTCGATCGCCCGCATCGTGCTGGCCAACGAGTGCTGCTGGCGCCCCGAGGCCGAGGTGCAGGCCGGCCTGCGCCGGATCTGGCAGGTGATGCAGGACTGCGTGCAACGCGGCTTCGGCATCGGCAATCCGGCCGCCGAGGGCGTGCTGCCCGGGCCGCTGCGGATCCGCCGGCGCGCGGCCGATCTGCATCGGCGCCTGGTCCAGGCAGGCGCAGGCGATGCGCTGGCGGCCATGGATTGGGTCGATGCCTACGCGATGGCGGTCAATGAAGAGAATGCCGCCGGCGGGCGGGTGGTGACGGCGCCCACCAACGGCGCGGCCGGCGTCATCCCGGCGGTGCTGCACTACTACATGCGCTTCGTGCCCGGTGCCAGCGAGCAGGGCGTCTTCGACTTCCTGCTCACCGCCGCCGCCATCGGCGTGCTCTACAAGACCAACGCCTCGATCTCGGGCGCCGAGGTCGGCTGCCAGGGCGAGGTCGGCGTGGCCTGCTCGATGGCCGCCGGGGCGCTGGCCGCCGTGCTGGGTGGCACACCCCAGCAGGTCGAGAACGCCGCCGAGATCGGCATGGAGCACAACCTGGGCCTGACCTGCGACCCGGTCGGCGGCCGGGTGCAGATCCCCTGCGTCGAGCGCAATGCCATGGGCGCGGTCAAGGCCATCAACGCGGCCCGCATCGCCCTGCGCGGCGACGGCAGCCACTACGTCTCGCTCGACACCGTCATCCGCACCATGAAGCAGACCGGCGCCGACATGAAGTCGACCTACAAAGAGACCTCGCTGGGCGGCCTGGCGGTCAACGTCGTGGAATGCTGACGCGGTGCCGATGCCGGCCTGCGCGTGGATGACCGGCGCCCGACGGGCATCGGGCTGTCAATGCCCGGCCGCCGCCGGGGGAAGGTCCCACCAGGGCGGATCGCCCACGGCATCGCGCAGGCTCTGGATGAACAGCCGGGCCCGGTGCGAGCGACCCCGGCCCGGCGCGCGCACCGCATAGATGCCGGGCAGGCCCTCGGCGGGTGCGCCGCTCAGCTCCTGCGGGAACAACAGCTCGAGCTGGCCGTTGCGCAGCGACTCGCTGACCACCCAGGTGGCGATGTGGATGATGCCCAGCCCGGCCAGGGCGGCCTGCCACATGGCGTCCTTGTCGTCGGTGCGCAGGCGCCCCTTGACCGGCAGCGGCCGGTTGCCATTCACGCCGGCAAAGCGCCAGACGAAGGGCGGCGACGGCGGTGTCGCCACCGTGATGCACTGGTGCTGGAGCAGTTCGACCGGCGCGCCGGGGCGGCCGTGGCGGTCCAGGTAGGCCGGGCTGGCACAGGCCACCAGACGCACCGGCGCCAGCAGGGTCGCCTGCAGATCGCTGTCCGGCAACACGCCGATCCGGACGGCCAGGTCCACGCCCTGCTCGGCCAGATCCGTCACCTCATCGCTGAGGTGCAGATCGACCTCGATGCCCGGGTGACGGCGCATGAAATCGGCCACCAGCGGGACCACATGGCGGCGTCCGAACACCGTCGGCGCGGTCACGGTCAGCAGCCCCTGAGGGCTGTCGTCGATCTGGTGCAGCGCGTTCCGGGCCTCGGCCAGCTCGCCGAGGATGTTGCGGGCCCGGGGCAGAAACTGTTCGCCGGCATCGGTCAACGCAATGCGGCGGGGGCTGCGGTGGAACAGGACCGAGCCCAGCTCGGATTCGAGGGCGTCGATCTTGCGCGCCACCGACGAAACGGCCAGGTCCTGCTGACGGGCCACTTCCGAGAAATTGCCCTCGCGGGCCACCAGCAGAAAAGTCTTGAGTGAATCGATCATGGGTGCGCCTCAGCGGCGGGTTGCGCTCTGGAAGTCGTTTTGCAAATATCGCAAAGAGACTTTGCGAAAACTTCTATTGTTCCGACTTTCGCAAAACAAAACAATCGAGGCCTTCATCCACCCGGCGGCAGCCGCCACTGAACCCGTGCGCCAGCCCCACCCTTCGGAGAGCCTCATGAACAAGACGTCTCAAACCTCCTTGCAAGCCCGCGCCCGCCACCGCACCGGCACGCCCCGCATCGTTTGGCAGGCCCTGGGCCTGTCGATCGCCCTGGCCCTGGGCGCGGCGGGCCTGCCCGCGAGCACCGCCTTCGCGGCGGCGCCACAGCAGAAGGTCCAGGCCCCGGGCTGGTACCGCCTGATGGTGGGCAGCGTCGAAGTGACCGCCCTGAGCGACGGCACCGTCGATCTGCCGGTCGACCAGCTGCTGCACGCCCCGGCGGCCCAGCTGGGCCACGCCCTGAAGAAACACTACCTGGCCGCCCCGCTCGAAACCTCGGTCAACGCCTTCCTGCTCAACACCGGCAGCCGGCTGGTGCTGGTCGATGCGGGCGCCGGCGCGCTGTTCGGCCCCACCCTGGGCCGGCTGGCGGCCCAGATCAAGGCCGCAGGCTACCAGCCTGAGCAGGTGGACGACATCCTGATCACCCACATGCACCCCGACCATGTCGGCGGCCTGATGTCCGAAGGTCGACAGGTGTTTCCGAATGCGGTGGTCCACGCCAGCCAGGCCGACCGGGATTTCTGGCTCTCGCAAGCCAGGCTGGACGCCGCGCCGGCGGCCAGCAAGGGCTTCTTCCAGGGGGCCATGGCCTCGCTCAAACCCTATGAGGCCGCCGGCAGACTCCAGACCTTCGATCACGACGGCGAGGTGGTTCCCGGCATCCAGGCCCTGGCCGCCCACGGACACACCCCGGGGCACACCGTCTACCAGCTCGAGAGCGAGGGCCAGCGCCTGGTGCTGATGGGCGACCTCATCCACGTCGCCTCGGTCCAGCTCGAATCCCCCGACGTGACCATCGGCTTCGACACCGACGAGCCCAGCGCCCGATCGGTGCGCGAGCAACTTTTCGCCCGATGGGCCGCCGACGGCAAGCTGTTGGCGGTGGCCCACTTCCCCTTCCCCGGCCTGGGCCGCCTGCGCGCCGTGGGCAAAGGCTATGCCTGGGAGCCCGTCAACTACAGCAGCCAGGTGAAATGAGGCGGCCACGGTGGCCGCGGGCGCTCAGCGGCTGCGGTCGACGGGCGCCAGCCCGTCGAACTGCACCTTGATCATCCATGCCAGGGTCTGTTCGCGGTCGAAGCGCCCATCGTCCTTCATCACGCCCAGCACCGGGTCGCAGGCCCGGGCGTAGAGCTGGTAGAGCACGAAATCCGCCGGCAGGGCCGGATCGATCTGCCCGGCTGACTGGGCCTCGGCCACCCACACCCCGAGCTTGAGCGACATCGACAGCAGACGCTCGACATAGGGCTCGTGCGCCAGCAGCGCCGCGCTGAGCGCCGAGTTCTGCGCCGGCAGGCTCGGCATCTCGCCGTCGTACTGGGTCTGCATGGCCCAACGGGTGAGCTGCTGGAGACAGTCCAGCGGATCGGCCGCCGGGGTGTCACGCAGGCGGTCGATCAGGGCCAGGGCCTGATCGAGGACCTGCACCATGGCCTGGGCGGCCAGGCTTTCCTTGCTCGGGAACAGCTTGTACAGGCTGGCCTTGGACATGCCCACCGCCTCGGCCACCTCGTCCATGGTCATGGCCTCGTAGCCCTTGCCAGCCAGCAGCCCGTGCACCGCCCCCGTGATGGCTTCGATGCGCAGCGCCTTGACCTGGGCCTGCAGACGCGATTTGGCGGTGTTCATGGGCTGATTATACCCACCAGCCCAATGATGAAACTCATGGTTTTCTTTTGGAAACTTATGAGTTACATTGACACCCGGAATCACTCAAGGTGCCGCCATGACCCTCGAAAAACCCTCTTGCGCACGCGTGGCCGTCATCGGCTCCGGCATCAGCGGGCTGGCTGCCGCCTGGGCCCTGCGCCACGAGGCCGCGCTGACCCTGTTCGAGGCCGATGCCCGGGCCGGCGGCCACGCCCACACGGTCGACATCACGCTGGACGGCCAATGCTTCGGGGTCGACACGGGTTTTCTGGTCTGCAACCACCGCACCTACCCGGGCCTGATGGGCCTGTTCCGCGAACTCGGGGTGACGCTGACGCCGGCCCAGATGGGGTTTTCGGTGCAGCTGCGCCCCCAGGGGGGCCGCAGCAGCCTCGAATGGGCCGGCACCGGCCTGCGGGGCCTGCTGGCGCAGCCGCGCCAGGCCTTGTCACCCCGCTTCCTGAGCATGCTGGGTGACATCCTGCGCTTCAACCGCCTGGCCAACGCCCTGGCCGAGGGCGGCCAGTCCAGCGGGGAGAGCACCGCGGCCTTCCTGGTCCGGCACGGTTTCGGCGCCGCCTTCCGCGACCACTACCTGGTGCCCATGGTGGCCTGCATCTGGTCCTGCTCGACGCGGCAGATGATGGACTTTCCCATCGACACCCTGATCCGCTTCTGCCACAACCACGGCCTGCTGCAGGTGGTGGGCCAGCCGCCGTGGTACAGCGTGCGGGGCGGCTCGCGCCAGTATGTCCAGCGGCTGCTGGCCGGGCTCGGCGAACTGCGCCTGGGCTGTGCCGTGCAGCAGTTGCACCCGGGCGCCCATGGTGTGGCGGTGCGCAGTGCGGCCGGGCTCGAGCACTTTGACGCAGTGGTGCTGGCCACCCACAGCGACCAGGCGCTGCGGCTGCTAGGCGATGCCGCCAGCCCACTGCAGCGGGAGGTGCTGGGCGCCATCCGCTACCAGCCCAACCGGGCGGTGCTGCACACCGACACCCGACTGATGCCCGAACGCCGGGCCGCCTGGGCGGCCTGGAATTTCGAGACCCACCAGACGCTGTCCGGGCCCGTGGCAGAACGCCGCGACGAGGAGCCCCGGGTCTGCCTGCACTACTGGCTCAATGCCTTGCAGGAGCTGCCGACACGCCAGCCGGTGCTGGTCAGCCTGAACCCCTTGCGGGAGCCCCAGCCGTCGCGGGTGCTGGCCGAGTTCGAGTACGCGCACCCGATCTTCGACGCGGCGGCCGTCGCCGCCCAGCAGCGCCTGCCCGCGCTGGATGCCGAATCGGGCCGCTCGGGCCTCTGGCTGGCCGGTGCCTGGCGCCGCTACGGTTTCCATGAGGACGGCCTGCAATCGGGCCTGCTGGCGGCCGAGGGGCTGCGCCGCAGGCTGGCCCTGAGCCCAGCGCGCCGGGTGGCCGCATGAAGGCCGATCGCGCCGCCCTGGCCTGGGGCCGCACCTGGCACCGGCGTCTGCGCCCGGTGGAGCGCAGCTTCTCCTACCCGGTGCTGTTCCTGTGGCTGCCGATGCGGCGCTGGCGCGAGCAGGGGCTGGCCGCCGCGCCGACGCGCAACCGCTTCGGGCCGCTGGCCTTCCACGACGCC
Source organism: Curvibacter sp. (assembly GCA_019233055.1). GTDB lineage: Bacteria > Pseudomonadota > Gammaproteobacteria > Burkholderiales > Burkholderiaceae_C > Curvibacter. The sequence continues at coordinate 6,859 of JAFAMV010000216.1, read as the reverse complement.
GACCACGGCCTGGGCGGCCCTGATGCGCTGGCCTGGATCGAAGGGCTGCTGCAGAGCCACGGCCTGCACGCCGACGGCGAGATCTGGTTGCAGACCCTGCCCAGGGTCTGGGGCTTTGCCTTCAAGCCGGTGAGCTTCTGGCATGTCGAGCAGGCCGACGGCCGCCTGGCCGCCGTGCTGGCCGAGGTCAACAACACCTTCGGCGAGCGGCACTGCTACCTGCTGCGCTTCGACAGCGCCGACAGTGCAGGCGACACCTCAGCCCCCCAAACAGGCCGGCTCCGGCGCTGGCGGGCGGCGGCCGACAAGGTGTTCCATGTCTCGCCCTTCTGCGACACCCGGGGACGCTACAGCTTCGAGTTCGACGCCCTCGGGGACTGGCGCTGTGCGCGGGTCAATCTGGACGATGCGCAGGGGCCGCTGTTGCGCACCTCGCTGAGCGGCCGCCTGCAGCCCTACTCGACCCGCCAGGTCTGGCGCCTCCTGCTGACCATGCCCTGGGCCGCGCTCGCCGTGGTCTGGCGCATCCACTGGCAGGCGCTGCAGCTGTGGTGGCATCGGCTTCCCCTCTTCCGTCAACCCCCGGCCCCGGCCCATTTTGTGAGCGAATGACCATGCCCGCCTCCCGCCTTGCCTTGCGCGCCGCACTGCCCTGGCGCCTTTCCAACCCGGCCGGCTCCGGCACGCCCTGGCCGGCCCGGCTGGCCCTGCAGCAGCTCCAGCACGGCGAGCTGCAACTGCTGCTGCCCGACGGCCAGCGCCTGCTGCTGGGCCAGCGCAGTGCCGGCCTGGTGCCGGCGCAGCTGCAGCTGCACGACTGGCGCGTCTTCGACGCGGTGCTGGCACGCGGCGACATCGGCTTCGGCGAGGCCTATCTGCAAGGCCTGTGGGACAGTCCCGACCTGGGCGCCCTCATGCAGCTGCTGGCCGCCAACCGCCAGGGGCTGGAGCGGATGGTGTACGGCCAGCTCTGGGGGCGGCTGTGGCAGCGCCTGCGCCATGCGCTCAACCGCAACAGCCGTGCCGGCAGCCAGCGCAACATCGCGGCGCACTACGACCTCGGCAACGATTTCTACGCGCTCTGGCTGGACCCGGGCATGACCTATTCCAGCGCATTGTTCGAGGGCCGGCCCGGGCAGTCCCTGGAGGCGGCACAGGACGCCAAATACCGCCGCGCCCTGCGCAGCGCCGGGGTGGCGGCGGGCAACCGGGTGCTGGAGGTGGGCTGCGGCTGGGGCGGCCTGGCCCGGCTGTCCTGCGAAGAGTTCGGCGCCCGCCACACCGGCATCACCCTGTCGCGCGAGCAGCTGGCCTGGGCCCGGGCACGCCAGCAGGGCGCGCTCGAAGACGGCCGCCTGCGGCTCGAGTACCGCGACTACCGCGACCTGCTCGCCCCCGGCGAGGCGCCCTATGACGCGATCGTCTCGATCGAGATGTTCGAGGCCGTGGGCCAGGCCTACTGGGACGACTACATGGCCATGCTGGCGCGCAGCCTGCGCCGTGGGGGCCGGGCCTGCATCCAGACCATCACGATCGACGACGCGCTGTTCGAGCGCTATGCGGCCGGCTCGGATTTCATCCAGCAACATGTCTTTCCGGGCGGCATGCTGCCCTCGGCACCCCGCTTTCTCGCCCATGCGCAGCGCGCCGGCCTGGTGCTGGTCGAGCACCTGGCCTTCGGTGCCGATTACGCCGAGACCCTGCGGCGCTGGCGTGCCACCTTCGAAGACCGCCTGGAGGCGGTGCGCGCACAGGGCTTCGATGAGCGATTCGTGCGGCTGTGGCGCTTCTACCTCGCCTACTGCGAGGCCGGCTTCGACCAGGGCTGCCTGGATGTCGAACAATTCACCCTGGCCCATGCCAAGCCCTGACAACTTTGCCCGCACGCGACGCCGGCCCCTGCTGCAGGGGTTGGCCCTGTGTGCGGCCGGCGCCCTGATGAAAGCCCCTGCCATGACCTCCGCCCCCGCCACCCCCCTGGTTCCAGCCGGCCACGGCACCCTGAAATTCCTGGGCCTGCGCATCTACGAGGCCCGGCTCGAAGTCGATGCCGATTTCCGGGCTGAAGACTACGCCGCCCATGCGCTGGCCCTGACCCTGGAGTACGCGCGCAGCCTCGAGGGGCAGTTGATCGCCGAGAGATCGCTGATCGAGATGCGCCGCATCGGCCCCATCGAGGCGGACAGCGGCCAGCGCTGGCTGGCCTTCATGCGCGAGGCTTTCCCGGATGTGCGTGCGGGCGACCAGATCTGCGGCCGCTGCGACGGTCGCGGCCGGGCCAGCTTTCTCTACAACGGGCAGCCGCACGGCGAGATCGACGACCCCGCATTCACCCGGCTGTTCTTCGGCATCTGGTTGCACCGGGCCACCTCGCAGCCCGAGATGCGCCGCGCCCTGCTCGGAAGGTTCGCATGAGCGCCGTCCGCTGCACCAGCGTCTCAGCCTTGCTGTGCGCCGGCCTGGGGCTGGCCGGCTGTGCCAGCCCGCCTGGGGCCGCCGACTACGCCCAGGAACAGCCCCCGCTCGCACTGGAGACCTTCCTCAGCGGTCCGCTGACGGCCCACGGCCTGTTCCTCGACCGTGCCGGACAGGTGCAGCGGAGATTCTCGGTGGCCCTGCAAGGCCACTGGACGCAGGGGCCGGACGGCCAGCCACAGGGCCGGCTCGAAGAGCAATTCACCTACCTGGATGCGGCACACCGGGGGCAGACCCAGCAGCGGGTCTGGCGGCTACGCCGGCTTGGCGAATCGCAAGGCCTGGTCCGCTACGAAGGGCGGGCCGACGATGTGGTGGGCACGGCCGAGGGCGAGCTGGCCGGCAACACCCTGCACTGGCGCTACCGCCTGCGCCTGCCGGTGGACGGCCACGAGATCGAGGTCGACATGGACGACTGGATGGTCCTGATGACGCCCGGGCTGCTGCTCAACCACACCGTGATGAGCAAATGGGGCGTGCGCCTGGGCGAGGTGCAGATCACCTTCGCGAAGCGCGACTGAGGAGAACCCGATGCCACTGAACCCACCACTGTCGCACTGGCAGGGCCGCAAGGTCTGGATCATCGGAGCCTCCAGCGGCATCGGTCTGGCGCTGGCCGAGCGCCTGCATGCGGATGGCGCCGAGGTGCTGCTGTCGGCGCGCCGGGCCGATCTGCTGGCCGGCTGGTGCGGCGACCGCCCGAACGCCTGGGCCTACCCGCTCGATGTGCGCGACCCGGCCGGCGTGCAGGCCCAATGGGAGCGGCTGCACGCCCGCCATGGCGTGCCCGATCTGCTGGTGTATGCGGCAGGCCACTACCAGCCGATGCGGGTGACGGACTGGAACACCCCCGAGCAGCGCCAGCATTGCGAGATCAACTACCTGGGCGCCTGCCATGTGCTGGGTGCCGCCCTGCCGGCCCTGCGCCAGGCCGGCCACGGCCATGTGTCCCTGATCGCCAGCGTGGCCGGCTACCGGGGCCTGCCGCAGGCCCTGGCCTATGGCCCCACCAAGGCCGCGCTGATCAACCTGGCCGAGATCCTGCACCATGAGCTCAAGCCGCTGGGCGTGGGCGTCTCCCTGATCAACCCGGGTTTTGTCGACACCGCCCTGACCGCCCGCAACGGCTTTCCCATGCCGGCGCTGCTGCGCCCGCAGCAGGCCGCCGACCGCATCCTGCAGGGCTGGGCCCGGGGGCGCTTCGAGATCGATTTCCCGAAACGCTTCACCTTCTGGCTGCGCCTGGGCCGCTGGCTGCCCGACCGACTCTACTTCTCGCTGCTGCGCCAGATCGCCCCATGACACCTGTCCCTCACGCCGAACCGCTGGCCGATCTGGTCGATTTCTACCGCCACCTCAGCCCGGCCAGCCTGGCGCAACTGCCCCGCTTCTATGCATCGCAGGCGCGATTCAAAGACCCGTTCAACGAGGTGCAGGGCCTGCCCGCCATCGAACAGATCTTCCGCCACATGTTCCGCGCCCTCGAGCAGCCACGCTTCGAGATCCTGCGCACCCTCGCCGATGAGGCCGGCGCGCCACGCCAGGCCTACATCACCTGGGTCTTCCATTTCCGGCGCTCCGGGCGGGACTTCAGCATCTGCGGTGTCACCGAATTCGATTTCGATGCGGCCGGCCGCGTCAGCCGGCACCGCGACCACTGGGATGCGGCCGGGGAGCTGTATGCCAAGCTGCCCCTGATCGGGCCGCCGATGCGCTGGCTGGCGCGGCAGCTGGCGAGCCCCCAGCCTCGCGCAAGGGCCCCGGTGACAACCGCCGATTGAGCGGCCACCCCAGACCCGGCAGTCAAGGCTGTTGCGCCGTGCCCGTCTTCTCCCAGTTGCGCAAGGCGGCCAGCGTGTTGCTGACGTGCTTCATGGGGTTCAGGCTGGTGTACTGGTAGACGATCTTGCCGTTGGGGGCGATCACATAGGACACGCGATTGGCGTAGTCGGGCCGGAAATGAAGGACGGCGTCATAGGCCTTCATGATGGACTGGTCGGCATCCGAGGCCACCGGGAAGCGGCCCCGGCATTCCTGCACCGAGAACTTCTTCTGGGTCTCCAGGTCGTCGCGCGACACACCGACCACCGAGGCCCCCAGGGCCTTGTAGTCGTCCAGGGCCTGGGCGAACTCGTGCGCCTCGATCGAACAGCCGACCGAGAAGGCCGAGGGAAAGAAGTAGAGCACCACCGGCCCCTTGCTCAATTCCTCGTGCAGCGAGTAGCTCTGCAGATTGCCGGCCAGTGCCACCTGTGCCGTAAACTCCGGCGCAGTCTCCCCGATGTCGAGCGCGGCGCGGGCCGGGCCCAGCAACAGGCCGAAGCCGCAGAAAACCAGCATCCCAGACCATGCATTCATCGTGTCACCTGACGGCAGCTGTGCATCCGGACCAGTATAGCGAGCGGGTTCGCGTCCGCACGGTCCACCCACCCCAAGACCGGACCGCCTTCCCTGGCATGGGCTGGCTGCCGCCGCTGTGCCGATGGGCCCTGGCCCTGGTCCTGCTGGCGCTGCCGGGCTGCGCGACACGGCTGCCCGAGGTGGACCGCCAGCGGCTGGCCAGCGAAGCCATCCCGGCCTCCGAGGCGACGACCCTGGGGCGCATCGCCCAGGAGTCCCAGCCGGCACCGGACCTGTCGGGTTTCCGCCTCATGCCGCTGGGCACCTTCTCGCTCGATGCCCGGCTGCAACTGGCCCGGCGCGCCCAGGCCTCGCTCGATGTGCAGTACTACGACATCGAAGACGATGCCACCGGACGTGTCTTCCTGCGGGCCCTGCGCGACGCGGCCCGGCGCGGCGTGCGGGTCCGGCTGCTGATCGACGATCTGTACACCGGCGGCCACGATGCGCTGTTCCTGGGGCTGGCCGCCCAGCCCAATGTCGAGGTCCGGCTGTTCAACCCCTTCTGCTGCGCCCGCAACCAAGGCCAGGCAGCCCGTTTCCTGGCCTCGACCGGCGACTGGAGCCGCGTCGACCACCGGATGCACAACAAGATGTTCATCGCCGACGGTGCGATGGCCATCATCGGCGGGCGCAACGTGGCCGACGAGTACTACCTCAGAGGGCCTTCCGGCAATTTCGTCGACGTCGATGCCTTTGCCACCGGCGCCATCCTGCCGGCGATGCAGGCCCTGTTCGACCGCTACTGGAACAGCCTGGCGGTCTACCCGCTGGCCAGCATCGCCGGCAGCGCCCCGGACCCCGAGACGCTCCGCTCACGCTTCGAGACCGCCACCGGCGCGGCCACCACACCAGAGCCGGCCCCGCTGCCGCCCAACGATGTGCTGGGCTACGCCCCGATCGCCGACGACCTCGACGCCGGCCGGCTGGGGCTGAACTGGGGCCATGCCTATGTCTTTGCAGACCACCCCGACAAGCCCTTCGATGGCACGGCCGGTGGGGACCTGCTGGAGACCAGCGTCACCTACAACGTGCTGGAGGTGGTGGCCAAAGCCCAGCGCGAGGTGGTGGCGTCCTCGCCCTATTTCGTGCCCGGCCCCCGGGGCATGGCCTTTCTGGCCTCGCTGCGCGAGCGTGGCGTGAAGGTGACCGTGCTGACCAATTCGCTGAGTTCGACCGACGAGCCGGCGGTCCACGTCGCCTACAGCCGCTACCGCGAGGCCATGCTCAGGCAGGGCATCGACCTGTACGAGCTGAGCCCCGACCGGGTCAGCCACAACCGGCACCCCTTTCTGTTCGGCAACTCGCTGGGCCGGCTGCACGCCAAGCTGTTCGTCATCGACCGGCACATCTCCTTCATCGGCTCGATGAACCTCGACCCGCGCTCGGCCACGATCAACACCGAGTTCGGAGCCGTGATCGACAGCCCCGAAATGGCGCGCGAGCTGATCCGCATCATCGACATCGACCGCCTGCAAAGCGCCTACCGGGTGCGCCTCGCGCCGGATGGACATGGGCTGCAGTGGCTGGGCTTCCAGGACGACGCCGAGATCATGATGGACCGCGAACCCGATGCCTCCCTGGGGCTGCGCCTCAAGGCCTGGCTGCTGGGGCCGCTGGTGCCGGAAGAGCTGCTCTGATCACGGGACCGGCAGGTCGCCCGCCAGGGCCGCCGCCACATGGTCGATCCAGGCGCGGACCTTGCCCGGCAGGAAGCGCCTGGACGGGTAGAGCAGCCAGGCGGTGCCTGCGTAGTCGGTGTGGTGGGTCCAGTGCGGCAGCACCTGGACCAGTTCACCCGCCGCGCAGGCCGCCCGCGCGGTGAACAGCGGCAGGCTGGCCAGGCCCAGATGGGCCAGGGCGCCTTCGAGCCGCACCTCGGTGTGGTTGGCCACATAGCGCCCGGCGACCCGCACACGCACTTGCTCCTGGCCCCGGCTGAAGCGCCAGTGGCGGTCCGATTCGTTTTCGCCGAGGTAGATGC
>JAFAMV010000250.1 GCA_019233055.1 Curvibacter sp. | reverse complement strand
GTGGGGCCGATGAACTGGAAACCGCTCTTTTCGACACGTTCGGCAAAATCGGCGTTCTCGCTGAGAAAACCATAGCCTGGGTGGATCGCTTCGGCATCGGTCACCTCGGCTGCCGAGATGATGGCCGGCATGTTGAGGTAGCTCTGGGCGGAAGGGGCGGGCCCGATGCAGACGGCCTCTTCGGCCAATTTCACATACTTGGCATCGCGATCGGCTTCGGAATACACCATCACCGCCTTGACACCCATCTCACGGCAGGCTCGCTGGATGCGCAGCGCAATCTCGCCGCGATTGGCAATCAGGATCTTCTTAAACATAGTGTCCTCGCCCCAGACAAAGCCCACGATCGCGCGCCGTGGTCATGCCAGAGAAACTTCCAAACGAAAAACAATGGGCTGGGCAGCGGAGGCCGGCTTACTCGATCACGAACAGCGGTTGGCCGTATTCGACCGCCTGGCCGTTCTCACCGAGGATCTGGGTCACCGTCCCCGACTTGTCGGCTTCGATCTCGTTGAGGATCTTCATGGCCTCGATGATGCAGATGGTCTCGCCTTCCTTGACCTGGCTGCCCACTTCCACGAAAGCCTTGGCACCAGGGCTCGAGGCCCGATAGAAAGTACCGACCATGGGCGACTTGACCACATGCCCCACCACAGCAGCCGGGGCCGGTGCCGCAGGTGCGGCGGCGGCTGCCACCGGCTGGGCCACGACGGCGCCGACAGGCTGGGCCATCGGCGCGGCCACGAACTGCTGAACCACCGCGCCTCCGCCCTTGACGATGCGCACCTTGCCTTCGGCCTCGGTGATCTCCAGCTCAGAAACATTCGATTCAGACACCAGATCGATCAGGGTCTTGAGTTTTCGCAAATCCATGAGGACTCCAACAGCCAAAAACAAAAACAGGCGCGAATTTACTTCAAAATCACGTCAAAAAACGTCTTTGGCAGATAAAAAATACTTTGCCTTGTGCCAGGTCATCCGGTTCGGACGCGACACCCTCAAGGCAACGACAGGCTGCATGACGCAGCGCTGCATGTCTACAGCCCCTAGCCGGGGCGGGACCACGACGCCAGCTCCTGACCCGTGATCCGGCCCATTTTACGCTGGATTATCCGGCCATCGGCGCCGATCACCACGGTAAACGGCAACGCCCCCTCGGTGTTGCCCAGGGACCTGCCCAGCTCGGTGCCGGTCAGGCCCGCCAATCCGACGGGGTAGGCAAGAGGCATCTTTTGCAGGAACTTGGCCACGGAAGACGGTTGATCGATGGCCAATCCAATGACTTGAAGCCCATGCCCCGCCTGATCCCGGACATAGCGGTCCAGCAAGGGCAGTTCGTCCACACAGGGCGGGCACCAGGTGGCCCAGAAGTTCAGCAGCACCGGCCGCCCCCGGAATCCAGCCATGTCCAGCTGCCCGCCACCGGGTTGGTCGAATTGCAGGCCCCACAAGGCATCGGCTGCGTCGCCAGCCTGTCCCGACCCGGCAGTCGGTTGCAGACGCCACCAGGCAGCCCCCGCTCCGGCCGCCGTCGCCAGGCCGGCCACGGCCAAACCCAGCCAGCGGCGACGCCCGACTCCAGACGAAGTATCTTGATCTGCCACAGTCACCCATCCTTCAACAATTGCCGCAACGCCTGCAGACTGCCACGCGGCGTGCGCCCCCGCGCATCGGGCTGCAGAGCCCCTCGCAGGTCATCATGGTCATAGACCATCAGGTGCACCCCGACCACCACACTCAGTTCCGGGCAGGGCGCCGCCAGGGTCAGTGCCTCGACCGCTTCGCCACGGAATCCCGTGACCGTGCGCGGCTCATAGTCGACCCGGTGGTCGATCAGGGCGATCTCGGCCGATTTGGGATCATCGCAGAACAACTGGAGATAGACATCGGACAGCCGGGTCGCCGTTCCGTGCCAGACCGCCCCCGCCAGATGCGGCCGGAATTCGGCCAGCCGCTCCATCCAGACCAGCGCCAATTCGCGCAGCGCCTGCAATTCGGCCGGCTGCGTGTCGGCACAGAACAGCTGGATGTAGTCGCGCACCGCATCCTCGACCGCCTCGTTGTCCGGCAGGGCAGTGCGCCCGGGCAATCCCATTTCCTTGAGTGCACGGCGCTTGGCCGGTCCGTACTCAAGACCTTCCTCGACCACACATCGTGCCGCAGTGGCGGCAATTTCAGATTTGAGGCTATCCATGACGATCCCGTCGGCCTGTCATGCCCGCATTTTCCGCTTTTTCGCGCCGACCCAACCACTCCCGAATCAATCGCATTGGAGGCGGCAGGGCCGAACCCAGGCCCGCCGCCCGGAATACCCCCACGTAAAATCGGACCCATGCACATTCATATTCTGGGTATTTGCGGCACCTTCATGGGCGGGGTGGCGGCCCTGGCCAGAGAAGCGGGCCACCGGGTCACAGGCTGTGATGCCGGGGTCTATCCGCCGATGAGCGACCAGCTCAGGGCCCTGGGCATCGATCTGATCGAGGGCTATGGCACTGATCAGATGGAACTCCGACCAGACGTCTATGTGATCGGCAATGTCGTGAGCCGCAGCCGACTGGCCGACGGCAGTCCGCGCTACCCGCTGATGGAAGCCATCCTGAACCAGGGCGCACGCTACACCAGCGGCCCCCAATGGCTGGCCGAGCACGTGCTGCAGGGGCGCCATGTCCTGGCCGTGGCCGGCACCCATGGCAAGACCACCACGACGTCCATGCTGAGCTGGATCCTGGACCAGGCCGGCCTGCAGCCCGGCTTCCTGGTCGGCGGCGTGCCCTTGAATTTCGGCGTCTCCGCCCGCCTCGGCCAGGGATCGGCCTTCGTCATCGAGGCCGACGAGTACGACACCGCGTTCTTCGACAAACGCAGCAAGTTCGTCCACTACCGTCCGCGCACCGCGATCCTGAACAACCTCGAGTTCGACCACGCGGACATCTTCGACTCGCTCGCCGACATCGAGCGCCAGTTCCATCACCTGCTCCGGACCATCCCGTCCGAAGGCCGGGTCGTGGTGAACGGCCTCGAGGAAAGCCTGGCCCGTGTGCTCAACCAGGGCTGCTGGAGCGGGCAGCGCAGCTTCGGCAGCGCCGTCAGCGACTTCACGGCACTGGGCGAGCCCCATGTCTTTGACGTGCTGCAAGGCGGTCAGGCGGTGGCGCGTGTGGACTGGCGCCTGAACGGCCTGCACAACCAGCTCAACGCGCTGGCCGCCATCGCGGCCGCCGACCACCTGGGCGTGTCGCCCGCCGTGGCCGCCGAGGCGCTCAACCGCTTCGAAAACGTGAAACGGCGCATGGAATGGCGCGGCACGGTGCGCGACATCCAGGTGTTCGATGACTTTGCCCACCATCCGACCGCGATCCGCACCACCCTTGACGGCCTGCGCCGGCAACTGCCACCGGACGCCCGCATCCTGGCGGTGTTCGAACCCCGCAGCAACACGATGAAGCTCGGCGCGATGAAAGCCCAACTCCCCTGGTCGCTGGAATCGGCCGATCTGGCCTTCTGCCACACCGCCGGACTCGACTGGGATGCCGCCGCCGCCCTGGCCCCGCTGGGCCCTCGTGCCCAGACGGCTGGGGACATTGACGTCCTGGTCCGGCAGGTCGTGGCCGCCGCCCGCCCCGGCGACCGGGTGGTGTGCATGAGCAATGGCGGCTTCGGCGGCATCCACGCCCGCCTGCTGCAGGCGCTGGCCGCCGCCTGAGCCCCCCCCCCGAGAGCACTGGCCCGCCCCGGCCCTGCCGGGGGCGGCCTTCAGGCGGCCTTCGCGGCGCGGCGCGCCAGGACGGCCTCGGACAGCAAGGCCAGCACATCGGCAGAATCGTCCCAGCCCAGGCAGGCGTCAGTGATGCTCTTGCCGTATTCCAGCGCGCCGACCTGGTCCTTGCCCGGGGTGAATTTCTGCGCGCCCGCCTGCAGATGGCTTTCGACCATGAGGCCGAAGACCTGGTGCGAGCCGGCGGCGACCTGGGCCGCGATGTCGCGCGCCACCTCGATCTGGCGCTGGTGCTGCTTGCTGCTGTTGGCATGGCTGCAATCGACCATCAGGGTGCCCGGCAGCTTGGCGGCCTCAAGCTCCTTGCAGGCGGCCGCCACGCTGGCGGCATCGTAGTTGGGGGTCTTGCCACCGCGCAGGATGACATGGCAGTCCTTGTTGCCATGGGTCTGCACGATCGCGACCTGACCGTTCTTGTGCACCGACAGGAAGTGGTGGCCGCGCGCCGCCGCCTGGATGGCATCAGTGGCGATCCGGATATTGCCATCGGTGCCGTTCTTGAAGCCGATGGGGGCCGAGATGCCCGAAGCCAGTTCGCGGTGCACCTGGCTCTCGGTGGTGCGTGCGCCGATGGCCCCCCAGCTGATGAGGTCCCCGATGTACTGGGGGGAGATCACGTCGAGGAATTCGCTGCCGGCCGGCAGGCCCAGGCGGTTGATCTCGATCAGCAACTGCCGCGCGATGCGCAAGCCCTCGTCGATGCGGTAGCTCTCGTCGAGGTAGGGGTCGTTGATCAGCCCCTTCCAGCCCACCGTGGTGCGGGGCTTCTCGAAATAGACCCGCATCACGATCTCGAGCGTGCCGACGTACTTCTCGCGCTCGGCCTTGAGGCGACGCGCGTATTCGATGGCGGCGGCTGGGTCGTGGATCGAGCAGGGCCCGATGACCACCAGCAGGCGATCGTCCTGGGCCGCCATGATGCGGTGGATGTTCTGGCGGGTCTGGGTGATGAGGCCCTCGACGGCCGTTCCGCGGATCGGGAAGAAGCGGATCAGGTGTTCGGGAGGAGGAAGCACGGTGATGTCCTTGATGCGTTCGTCGTCGGTCTGGCTGGTTTTCTCGACGGTCGGATACCAGGCATCACTGGCAGAGGGGTGGGCTGTCTTCATCGGGAGGCTCCTGAAAGTGTGGTCATCGGTTTTGAACAGGCAAGAAAAAACCGCCGGGCTTTTCAGCTTCGGCGGTTCCTTGGGAGGGTGTTCGGGTGCTTACGCGCTCGCCTCTCGTCCGCCGGGGACAGAGAACCAAAAGTAAAAATAAAAGGCTGCGCGGACTTGCATAAGGGTTCAATTTAGCACAGATGATCTGCTGCACGCCAGTGCTGTGGCAAAGGAGCCACATCGCAGCCGCAGTCAACCCCGCCCGACGGGCCCGTGATTTCAGCGGCGCCGGAACCAGGCACGCAGCTTGCGCCACCAGGGGCGGGGATCGATCTCTGCCAGGTCGCCCAAGGCGGTGCCGTCGTGCAGGTCGACCAGGAGCAGGCCGTCCCCCATCGCTCGCCAGGCCGCCAGCTCCAATCGCTCGGCCAGGGCTTGGGCAGGACGGCGCGCGCCGTCCAACGCCGCCTGATTCTGCAGCACAGCCGCATGCAACTGATGCAGGGCCGAGAGGTAGGCCCAGTGCTCGGGCAGGCGCTGCCAATCGGGCGGCAACTCTGCCACCTGGGGACCATGCTCGCGCAGCAATTGCAACAGGGCCGTCAACTGGGCCGACGTGGGCTGCGGGCACCAGGGCTCGGCCTTGAGCAGGGGCAGCAGGGACTCGATATGGCGCGACAGCAGGGCCATCTGCTCGCGCAGCTCACGCGACATCTCGTCGGCGACCGACTCCCTGAGCAGCAGACTGCTGTAGTTCTCCGACATCAGGCTGGACAGCCTGGAGTCAAGCGGTCTGGGGCGGGTGTTCATCGCTGCGCCCACACCGGCATGCAGGAATCAGGCAGTGCCGCCGACGGTCAGGCCTTCAAGGCGCAGCGTGGGCTGCCCCACGCCCACCGGCACGCTCTGCCCCTCCTTGCCGCAGGTGCCCACACCGGTGTCCAGGCGCAGATCGTTGCCGATCATGCTGACCCGCTTGAGCGCCTCCGGTCCGCTGCCCACCAGCGTGGCGCCCTTGACCGGGTAGAGGATCTTGCCGTTCTCGACCCAGAAGGCCTCGCTGGCCGAGAAGACGAACTTGCCCGAGGTGATGTCGACCTGGCCGCCGCCGAAGTTGGTGGCGTACAGCCCTTTCTTGATGCTGGCCACGATCTCTTCGGGAGACTTGTCACCGGCCAGCATGTAGGTGTTGGTCATGCGCGGCATGGGCACATGGGCATAGCTCTCGCGGCGGCCGTTGCCGGTCGGCCGGACCCCCATGAGACGCGCATTCATCGCATCCTGGATGTAGCCCTTGAGAATGCCGTCCTCGATCAGCACATTGCGCTGCGAGGCATGGCCTTCGTCGTCGACGTTGAGCGAACCGCGCCGGTCGGCCAGGGTGCCGTCATCCAGCACGGTCACCCCCTTGGCGGCCACCCGCTGGCCGATGCGCCCGCTGAAGGCACTCGAGCCCTTGCGGTTGAAATCGCCTTCGAGACCGTGGCCGACCGCCTCATGCAGCAGCACCCCCGGCCAGCCCGGCCCCAACACCACGGTCATTTCACCCGCCGGTGCGGGCCGCGATTCGAGGTTGGTGAGCGCGGCGCGCACCGCGTCGTCCACATAGCTGGCGATCATGGCGTCGTCGAAATAGGCCAGGCCGAAGCGCCCGCCGCCACCGCCCGAGCCGACTTCGCGGCGGCCGTTCTGCTCGGCGATCACCGTCACCGACAGGCGCACCAGGGGGCGCACATCGGCCGCCAGGGTGCCGTCCGCGCGGGCCACCAGCACCACATCGTATTCGCCGGCCAGCCCGGCCATGACCTGCACCACGCGCGGATCGCGCGAGCGGGCCAGGCGCTCCACCTTCTCGAGCAGCTGGACCTTGGCGGTGCTGTCCATGGTGGCGATCGGATCGGTGCCGGGGTAGAGGCTGCGGCTGGCCGCCACCTTGCGCCCGGCCGCCTTGACGCGGGCCGATGCGGCCTGCCCCGAGATGCTGCGCACCGTGTGCGCCGCATCCATCAGCGAAGCCTCGGAGATGTCGTCGGAATAGGCGAAGGCCGTCTTCTCGCCGCTCACCGCGCGCACGCCCACCCCCTGATCGATGCTGAACGAACCGGTCTTGACGATCCCTTCCTCGAGGCTCCAGCCTTCGCTGCGCGTGTATTGGAAATACAGGTCGGCGTCATCCACGCGGTGCGCGCGGATCGCCGCCAGGGCCTTCTGGAGATGGGTTTCGTCGAGGCCGAAGGGTTCCAGCAACAATTGCCGGGCCGTGGCCAGCCGCTCAAGAGTGGGTTCGCGAGAGATCATGGCCCCATTTTAGGACCGCGCCCATCTCCCTGCCTGGGCCACGGCTCCGATCACGCCGTCGCGGATCGGGCTGTCAGGTCGGCACCAGACGCTTGGCCCGGGCGACCGACATCAGGATCCCGAGCCCCATGCCCAGCGTGACCATGGCGGTGCCGCCATAGCTGATGAAGGGCAGAGGCACCCCCACCACCGGCAGGATGCCGCTGACCATGCCCATGTTGACGAAGGCGTAGGTGAAGAAAATGGAAGTCACCGCGCCGGCCAGCAGCCGCGAGAACAGGGTCGGCGCATCGAGCGCAATGGCCAGGCCGCGCAGCACCAGGAACAGGAAGGAGAAGATCAGGATCCCGTTGCCGATCAGGCCGAACTCTTCCGAGAAGGCGGCGAAGATGAAGTCGGTGGTGCGCTCGGGGATGAATTCCAGATGGGTCTGGGTCCCGGCCATGAAGCCCTTGCCGGTGACGCCGCCGGAGCCGATCGCGATCATGCCCTGGATGATGTGGAAGCCCTTGCCCAGTGGATCCCGCGTGGGGTCGAGCAGGGTGCACACCCGCTGCTGCTGGTAGTCGTGCAGCAACGGCCAGTGCACGCCGTCGGCGCACAGGCGGGGCTCGAACCAGACGATCAGGGCCACGCCGACCAGGCCCAGCACCAGCGGCGGCGCGATCAGTTTCCAGTTGAGCCCGGCGAAGAAGATCACCGACAGGCCCGCCGCCAGCACCAGCAGCGCCGTGCCGAGGTCGGGCTGGCGCATGATCAGCCCGACCGGCACCACGAGCAGCGCACCGGCCACCGCGAAGTCCAGCGGTCGCAACTGGCCTTCGCGGCGCTGGAACCACCAGGCCAGCATCAGGGGCATGGCGATCTTGAGGATCTCGCTGGGCTGGATCACCACCCCCAGGTTGATCCATCGCCGGGCCCCCTTCTTGGTGACCCCGAAGATCGCCACCGCGATCAGCAGGGCCACCCCCAGGGTGTAGAGCGGCACCGCGAAACTCATCAGGCGCTGCGGCGGCAACTGGGCCACCACGAACAAGATGGTGCCGGCGATCAGCATGTTGCGTGCGTGGTCGTAGAAGCGGGTGCCGTGGTCGTAGCCCGAGGAATACATCGTGAGCAGGCCTGCGGCCACGAGCATCAGCACGGCAAAGGCCAGCGGCCCGTCGAACCCCAGGAACAGGGGGATCAGGCGCTGGCGCAGCGAAGGCTTGTCAAAGACGGCGGACATCCCTCGATTATCGGTCCGACCGGCCGCCGCCACCGTTGCCCATGGCGCTGCACGCCACCCTCAACGCATGAGACCGGCGTGCGGCCACCGTTCGCAAAGGCCGCAGAGCAGGCCGCGCCAGGGCAGCCGCAGAGCCGGCTTGGCCGGGCCGCTGGGTGCGCCACTCAAGGGGGATGGCGCCTCCACACGCAGTGAAGTTGTTCAAACGGGGTGGTTTCACTTCAGGCGCCGGACTCGCCCAGCCCCTGGCGCTGCCGGAACATCTGCACCAGCAGCTCGCCCAACTGGCGCAGCAGCTCCCGCGAGCCCGGGTCCATCAGCAGGACCCCGACCTCGGCCGCATCGGCGTACAGGCAGGCGAACACCGCATCCCGGTGCATCAGGGGCAGCAGCCAGAAAGCAGCGGGACGGACCTGTCCGCTCAGCCAGTCGGGCAGGCGACGGGCCACCTCGGGCAGGGTCGTGTCGGGCACCCAGGTCTGGGCGCCCTGCCGGCAGGCCGCTGCGAACAGCCCATCGCCGATCTGCAGATCGATGCGGAAACCGGGCTGCAAGGCCGCCCAACCGTCCCCCACCCCGAGGCGGGCCGACAGCACCTGTGTGCCAGCCTCACGCAGGCAGAAGACGACATGCCGGGCCCCCAAGGCCTGCTGGAGACCGCCGACACCCAGGCGCAGCGCCTGCGGCAACACCGGTGCCACGCCGTCGGGGCCCCGCAGCGAGGCCAGCAACCCGCGCAGGGCCTCGTGCTGCAAGGCCAGGCGCCGGGTCCGGGCGCCGGCGTCCGCCGGCGCTGCGGTGCGACCCGGCCCGGCGGACGGTGCGGACACCGCCTCCTGGACAGCTCCGACACCCCGGCCAGACGCCATCGGTGCCGGCGTCGGTGGAGCCGGTGATGCCACCGGCGATTTCGGGGCCGCCAGGGGCACCGTTGCCGCCACCGCCTCGACCGGCACCACCCGGGTCAACGGCACCACGGCCGCTGCCGGCATGCCCATGGCCTGGGCCATCGCGCTCAGACGCCCCTGGGACTGGGTCACCGCGTCCGCCAGTTCGTCGATCCCCATCCCCAGCACCCGGGCATACCGCTCGGCCACCGCCTTGAGCCTGACGGGCACTTCACCCGGATCGGGGTCGAGCAAGGCGGCGGTGATGTCGTTGGCGGCCATGGCAAGCCAGCGCAGGTACTCCCGAAGCTGCGTCGGCCGCCGCGTCGGCGGACGGCCGAAAGGGCGGCGCATGCTGTGCAACAGGTCCGTCGGCAGCCCCCAGCTGCGGGCCACGCCGGTCCCGAAGTCCTCGGGGCTCAGGCCCAGCAGCCGGATGGCCATGGCGTTGCGGTCCGCCTCGTCCTGCTCCGGGATCTGCCCGATCCGGGCCGACTCTGCGGGGAAATAGAAACCAATCAGCAGACGGCCCAGGTTCTGGAACATGGCGCCGAGAAAGGCGTCCTCGCGCGCCCGGTCGCCCACGCACAGGCGTTGCGCCAGGTGACCGGCCATCAAGGCCCGCAGGAACTGCGCCTTGAGCTGCATGGCATGGGCCTGGTCGGGCATGCGTTCGAGCAGCCTCAGACTCAGGGCCAGATTGCGCACCCCGTTGAACCCCACCAGCCCCACGGCGCGGGACACAGTGGTGACATTGCCCCCCGACTGGGCGTATTGGGCGCTGTTGACCAGGCGCAACAGCTGCTGGGTCAGCGCCACATCCTGCAGGATCTCGCGCGCCAGATCCTCAAGGCTGTCGTCGTCCGAACCGGCCACCTTGAGGATGCGCCCCATGGCATCGGACAGCGCCGGGAAATCCCCCTGGCGCCGCATCCGGGCCAACAGGGTCTCCAGGGTGCGGCCTGCAGCGGTGCCGCTCCAGTTCACCAGGGCCGCTCGGAAGTCGGCCGGATCGGCGAAACGCAGTTCAGGATCCGGATCCAGGGCCCGGACGATCTGGGCCTGCAGCGGCTCGTCGAGGTTGCGCCCCCAATCCTCGGGCAGGCTCTGGTAGCGCTGCTCGAGCACGTCCGGGCTGCTGACCCCCGGGCCGGTGCGCGGCACCTGACCGCTGAGCATCTCGGCCAGCAACACGCCGGTGGCCAGCACCTCTTCGGTGGGCTGCCCCACGAAAGCGGCGCCGATCTGCCCGCGCGGCAGCGCCAGCACGGCCGCGACGGCCTCGTGGGGCAGAAGAACCCGGTCTGCAGCGGCGACCGGAGCGACAGGGGCACTCATGGATATCGGAGAATCAGCAAAACAGTTCGACAGGCAAGGGGCCCAGCGGGTTCACCCGTCATCTTAGAACCTGTTCACCCCCTCCAGGAGTCCCATGCCCCGCCAGCCGACCACCCACCTGCTCTATCTGCACGGCTTCCGTTCCTCGCCCCGTTCGGCCAAGGCGCAGCAGATGGCCATCGCCGTGCAGGCGCAACACCCCCAGGTCCACTGGTGGTGTCCGCAGCTCCCGCCCTCTCCGCGCGCCGCCGCCCACATGGTGTCGGAAGGCATCGCCGACTGGCCGCGCACAGGGATGGCCGTCGTGGGCTCCTCGCTGGGCGGCTTCTATGCGTCCTGGGTGGCCCGACAGACCGGCTGCCCCTCGGTGCTGATCAACCCGGCCGTCGATCCGGCGCGCGATCTGGCCCGCTACATCGGCGAGCAGACCTTCTGGCACGAACCCGAGGCCCGGTTCTTCTTCGAACCCCGTTTTGTCGATGAGCTGCGCTCAATGGCGGCCGAGGGCCGCTGCCCGCCCGGCCCCGAGCTGGCGCTCATCGCCAAGGGCGACGAACTGCTGGACTGGCGCGAAATGACCGCCCGCTACGCCCAGGCCCGCCTGTGTCTGCTCGAGGGCGGCGACCATGCCTTCAGCGACTTCCCGCAGCATCTGCCCGAGGTCCTGGCCTTTCTGCATCTGGCTTGAGGCCACTCGGCGCAACGCAAAAATCCACCTCCGATCCGCAGGCCGCCGGGACAGGCCGCGCCGGAATGGGAAAATACCGCCATGTACGCATTGTTTGATGAAGCCGGCAAATTTCAGGCCGGCCGGGTGCTGTCCGAGGCCGACGCCTCGGCACAGATTGAACTGGACACCGGCAAGCGGGTGAAGGTGAAGGCCGCCAACATCCTGCTCAAATTCGACAAGCCCGCGCCCGCCGAGCTGCTCGCGCAGGCGCAGGCACAGGCCGAGGGCATCGAGCTCGAGCTGGCCTGGGAGTTCGCGCCGGAGGACGACTTCGGCTTCGCCGACCTGGCCCGCGACTATTTCAACGAGCAGGCCACGCTGGTGCAGCAGACCGCCGCACTGCTGCGCCTGCATGAGGCACCCCACTATTTCCGCCGTGCCGGCAAGGGCCGTTACAAGAAGGCCCCCGCCGAGATCGTGCAGCAGGCCCTGGCGGCCATCGAGAAGAAAAAGCAGCTCCAGCTCCAGATCGCCGACTGGGCGGCCGCTCTGGGCCGTGGCGAATGCCCGGCGCCGATCCGCGAGCAGCTCTACAAGATCCTCTTCCGGCCCGACAAGAACGCGCCCGAGTACAAGGCGGTGGTCGAGGCTTCGCGTGCCACCCAGACCGCGCCCCTCGATCTGCTGCGCCGGGCCGGCGCCATCGATTCGGCCTATCAGTTCCACTGGAAGCGCTTCCTCTTCGACAACTTCCCCAAGGGCACCGGCTTCCCGCCCCTGCAGGCGCCCGACATCGGCGACGAGCTGCCGCTGGCCGAGGTCCAGGCCTATTCGATCGACGACTCGCAGACCACCGAGATCGACGACGCCCTGTCGGTGCAGGGACTGGGCAGCGGCCGCGTCACCCTGGGCATCCACATCGCGGCGCCCGGCCTGGCTCTGCAGACCGGCACCCCGATCGACCAGGTGGCGCGCCAGCGCCTGTCCACGGTCTACATGCCGGGCTACAAGATCACCATGCTGCCCGACGAGGTGGTGCAGCGCTACACCCTGTCCGAGGGCCGCGCCTGCCCGGCCGTCTCGCTGTATGTCAGCTTCGACGAGGCCAGCCTCGAGATCCAGGCCAGCGAGACCCGGCTCGAGCGCGTGCCGATCGCCGCCAACCTGCGCCACGACCAGCTCGACACCGTGGTGACCGAAGCCTGGATGGAAGACGCCAACCCGGCCCAGACCGGGCTGCCCGGCGGCATGACCCACGCCACCATGGCCTTTCTGTGGCGCCTGGCCAAGGAGCTCAAGGCCCGGCGCGAGCTGCTGCGCGGCAAGCCCGAGACCTTCAACCGCCCCGACTACAACTTCCGCCTGGTCGGCAACGACGGCGCCGAGCCCAGCGGCCAGGAGACGGTGCAGATCAGCGTGCGCCAGCGCGGCGCCCCGCTGGACCTGATCGTCGCCGAGGCCATGATCCTGGCCAACAGCACCTGGGGCCTGTGGCTGGCCGATTGCGGTGTGCCCGGCATCTACCGCAGCCAGGCCAGCCTGGCGCCGGGCGTCAAGGTGCGCATGGGCACCAAGGCCCAGCCGCATGCCGGCATCGGGGTCAAGGCCTATGCCTGGAGCACCTCGCCACTGCGCCGCTACACCGACCTGGTCAACCAGTGGCAGATCATCGCCTGCGCCCGGCATGGCAAGACGGCGGCCCTGGCGGCCCCCTTCAAGCCCAAGGACGCCGAGCTGTTCTCGATCATCAGCGGCTTCGATGCGGCCTACAGCGCCTACAACGGCTACCAGGCCGGCATGGAACGCTTCTGGACGCTCAAGTATGTGCAGCAGCACGGCATCACCGAACTGACGGCCTCGGTCTTCAAGGAAGGCCCCAACGGCAGCGTGCTGGTGCGCGCCGACGAGCTGCCCCTGGTGCTGCCCGCCTTCGGCATGGGCGCGCTGCCGCGCGGGGCCCGGGTGCGGGTGCGGCTCGGCGAGATCGACGAGATCGCGCTCGATGTCCACGGCACCGTGCTCGAGCGCCTGGATGCCGAGAGCCCGCTGGAAGCCGGCGAGGACGAGGGCGACGACGAGCCGGTGGCCGGCCCGATCGCCATCGCGGTCGACGTCCACGAAGCCGAGGGCGCCAGCCCTGATAATGCGGCCTCGTGAGCGCCCTCCTCGACCTTCTTCGTCGTTTCTCCACGCTGCAGTGGGCCCTGGCGGCCTCTGTGGCGCTGCACGCCGGCCTGCTGACGCTGCGCTTCGCGGCCCCCGAGGCCTTTGACCGGGTGTTCCAGGACACGCCGCTGGAGGTGATCCTGGTCAACGCCAAGTCCGACGCCCGCCCCGACAAGGCGCAGGCCATCGCCCAATCCTCGCTGGCCGGCGGTGGCGAGGCGCAGCGCGGACGGGCCACCTCGCCCCTGCCGGCCAGCGCCTTCAACACCCAGGGCGACAGCTACGAGGACAGCCAGCGCCGGGTCGCAGCCCTGGAAGAGCAGCAGACCCGCCTGCTGACCCAGATCCGCCAGCAGTTGACCACCCTGCCGGTGCCATCCGAGGCCAGCCGCAGCAATGCCAGCCCCCAACAGACCGAACAGGAAGAGCGCCGACGCCAACTGCTCAAGCTGCTGGCCGAGATCGAACGCCGCGTCAACGAAGAAAACGCCCGCCCCAAGAAGCGCTACGTCAGCCCAGCCACCCTCGAAGCGGTCAATGCGGTCTATGACGACGCCATGCGCCGCAAGATCGAGGACAAGGGCACCGAGAACTTCCCCGAACACAATGGCCGCAAGCTCTATGGCGAGCTGACCATGACCCTGACCATCGACGCCTCGGGCCGCCTGCTTAGCACCGAGGTCGTGCAGAGCTCCGGCAACCCGCTGCTCGACCACCGCGCCGAGGCCATCGCCCGCGCCGCCCAGCCCTTCGGCCGCTTCAACCGCCCGATGCGGCAGCTTGGCGACCAGATCGTGGTCGTTTCGCGCTTTCGATTCACGCGCGACGAAACCCTGGAGACCAAGGTCCAATCACCCCAGCCCGCCGCCCCGGCGACCAGCCCCCCATGAGCACAGACCTCTATTTCGTCCTGGGCAACCCGATCGAGCACAGCCGCTCGCCCTGGATCCACACCCGCTTTGCCGAACTGACCGGCCAGGACCTGCGCTACGAGCGCCGTCTCGTTCCGCTCGATGGCCTGGCCGCCACCCTGGAGACCCTGAGCGGACTCGGCTGCCGGGGCTGCAACATCACCGTGCCCTTCAAGTTCGAGGCGGCCCGCGCGGCGCGGCACCTCAGCGAGCGCGTGCAGCTGGCCGGCGCGGCCAATGTCCTGAGCTGGCGGCCCGACGGCCTGCACGCCGACAACACCGACGGCCTGGGCCTGGTCAGCGACCTGCAACGCAATGCCGGCCAGCCGCTGCAGGGCCAGGACCTGTTGCTGATCGGGGCCGGCGGCGCCGCCGCCGGGGTGCTGGCCCCGCTGCTGCAGGCAGGCCCCAGCCGGCTCACCGTGGTCAACCGCACCGCCGCCCGCGCCGAAGAGCTCGTGGCCCGCCACCAGGCCCTGGCCGAGCGCACCGGGACCCGGCTGGAAGCCCTGCCGCTGGACGCGGTGGCGCAGGCCTACGACGTGGTCATCAATGCCACGGCCAGCAGCTTGGCCGGTGGCGACATCCCGGTGGCCGCCACGGTGCTGCGCCGCGGCAGCCTGGCCCTGGACATGATGTATGGCCCGGCGGCCCAGGGCTTTCTGGACTGGGCCGCCGCCCATGGCGCCCAGGGCCGCGACGGCCTGGGCATGCTGGTCGAACAGGCTGCCGAGGCCTTCGCGATCTGGCGCGGCGTCCGCCCCCCGTCGGCCCAGGTGCTGGCCGAGCTGCGCCAACAACTCTGAAACACCAGGAGCCGATCCGACGCCATGAAGGCCCTGACCCGTTGGCTGCTGCTGTGCCTGCTGGCCTTCGCCTCGCTGCAGCTGTTCTTCGTCGCCCGCATCGCGGCGCTGGTGGTCGTGAACCCGGCGTCGACCAGTTTCGAGCGCTCCGAGGCGCTGCGCCTGGTCCGCGAGACCGGCCACCTGCGCTGGCAGCAGCAGTGGGTGCCCTATGCCCAGATCTCGGACCAGCTCAAGCGCGCCGTCATCGCCTCGGAGGACGACGGCTTCGTCGACCATGACGGCGTCGAGTGGGACGCCGTCCAGAAGGCCTGGAAGAAGAACGCCCAGGCCGAGGCCCGGGCCGGCGTCAGGACCTCGCCCGCCGTGGCCCTCGCCCTGGGCACCCCCACCGGTCGCGGCCGCCAGCCCAAGATCGTGGGCGGCTCCACCATCACCCAGCAACTGGCCAAGAACCTGCTGCTCTCGGGCGAGCGCACCCTGCTGCGCAAGGGCCAGGAGCTGGTGCTGACCCTGCTGCTGGAAACCTTTCTCGACAAACGGCGCATCCTCGAGCTCTACCTCAACCACGTCGAGTGGGGCGAAGGCGTGTTCGGTGCCGAAGCCGCCGCCCAGCACTACTTCCACAAGCCGGCCGCCCGCCTCAACGCGGCCGAGGCCGCCCGGCTGGCCGTCATGCTGCCGCGCCCCAAATACTTCGAGAAACTGCCCGGCTCGCCCTACCTGCTCAGCCGCAGCGCGACCATCGAGGCCCGCATGGGCGCCGCCATCCTGCCCTGAAACCCGTCCCGGACCACGACCCCATGAGAATCCTCGGCATCGACCCCGGTCTGCAGACCACCGGCTTCGGCGTGATCGAGGCCCAGGGCTCGACCCTGCACTACGTGGCCAGCGGCACCATCAAGACCACCCACCGGGCCCTCGGCGACCTGCCCGGTCGCCTGAAGGTGCTGTACGACGGCATCCGTGAGGTCAGCGAGCGCTACCACCCCGACGTGGCGACGGTGGAAATCGTCTTCGTCAACGTCAACCCCCAGTCGACCCTGCTGCTGGGACAGGCGCGCGGAGCCTGCCTCACCGCCCTGGTCTCGCGCGATCTGCCGGTGGCCGAATACACCGCCCTGCAGATGAAGAAGGCGGTGGTCGGCCACGGCCGGGCCGCCAAATCCCAGGTGCAGGAGATGGTGCGCCGCCTGCTGCGCCTGCCCGGCCTGCCGGGCACGGACGCCGCCGATGCGCTGGGCCTGGCCATCACCCATGCCCATGCCGGCCAGGCCATGGCGCGGCTGGACCAGGCCGGCGCCCAACTGCAACGCCGGGCCCACGCCATGTACAAGGGCGGGCGCAGCTACTGAAAGCCCCCCCGTTGGAGCCTCCTCGCTGCCTGGGGAAGCGCCGCCCCTTCGAGGAACGCAGCCGGCGGCCCGGCCAGGCCGGCTCCGCAGCCCGCCGACCCTGGGGCGGCAAGCCGGTTTCAGGCGCAGCGCCATGGACCCTTGAAATTGATCCAGGACAGGCAACGCCTGAGCGGCGCACGCGGTCTTTCCGATTTCGCTCGACAAGCGCGGGCCGCCCTACTAACTTAACAATCAGTTTCAATCAGAGGGTGCGCATGATGAAGCCCCAGGCCTTCCACGCCGAACCTCCTCCCGGGCATTCCTGGTCGTCATGGCTGGGCTTGGCGCTGGGTCTTGCCTTGGCCCTGCCCGTGGCCGCCGAGACCGGGGCAACGGCGCGAACCGCGCTGATCATCGGCATCAGCCACTACCAGGACCCGGCTGTGCCGGCCCTCGAAGGCGTGCCGTTCGACATCGAAAGCGCCCGCCGGATCGCCGACGCGATGGGTGTGCCACCATCCAATGTCGAGGTCCTGCGCGACGAGCAGGCCACCAAACCCCGCATCCTCCAGGCCTTGCGCGAGCTGGGCCAGCGCAGCCCGGAGGGCACGCGGACCCTGGTCTATTTCTCCGGCCACGGCACCCGCTGGGCCGACCCACAAAGCGGCGAATGCGTCGAGGGCCTGCTGACCTATGAACGCAGCGCCATCGTCAAACGCGAGATGGCGGCCGTCTCGGCCCCCCTGATGCGCAAGGCCGACAAGGTCATCACCATGCTGGACGCCTGCTTCTCGCTGGGCGTGACCGGCACCACGCCCCTGGCCCGCTCCATGGGGCCGGCCTTCACGCCCAAGTTCAGCTGGCGCGCCGACGGCGATGCCAGCCGTTGCGGCAAGCCCAGCAACATGCATTCGCGCAGCCTGACGCTGGAGCAGACGCGGCTCGGGGCCTTGCAGGAAAACGTGGTCGAGATCACTTCCTCGCGCAGCGACGAAGTCAGTTTTGACGAGCCCGGCAAGGGCGGCCTGGCGACCCAGGCCGTGCGCGACTGCCTGCTCGGCGAGGCGCGTAGCGGCAATGGCGCCGGTGCGGTCACCATGGCCGACGTCGAGCAATGCGCCCAGCGCCTCATCGACGACAAGGTGAGCCGCATGCGCGACAGCAACCTCAGCGCCCACCATGTCACCGTCATCGGATCGCGCAACCTGATCCCGGTGCCGGTCCAGCCGGCGGAACCGGTCCATGCCACGGCCCCCGTCCCCCCGCCGGCCAGCACGCCCGGCCCGGCCCCCCAGATCGCCCAGCAGTTGCCCCAGCAGGTCGTGCCGCCACCGCCCGGCCCTGCGCCCTCGGCCCGGCCGCCCCAGGCCGAGCCGCAGGCGCCCCCGGCAGCGGCGCCCGCCCCTGTGCTGGCGTCGCTGTCCACCCTGCAGTTGCTGGCGCAACAGGGCAATCCGCGCCGCAGCCCGGAGGTGACGGTGGACCGGCATGAGCTGCGCATCGGCCACGACGCCCTGAACCTGAAGGTGAAGGCGCACCACGACGGTTTCGTCTACCTGCTGATGCTCGGCAGCGACAGCCGAAGCTTCTACCTGCTGTTTCCCAACGGACTGGATGCGGACAACCACATCGCCGCCGGCCAGACCCTGCGCCTGCCCCGCCCCGACTGGCAGGTGCAGGCCGCCGGACCGGGCGGCGACGACCAATTGCTGGTGCTGGTGTCGGACACGCCGCGCCGGCTCGAATCGCTGCGGCTCAGCCCGGCGGGCTCCGGCAGCCCCTTCACCTACACGCTCAACGACTTCCCCGGCCGGGCCTCCCTGCTCAACTACCTGACCGGCCAGGGCCGCAGCGGCAGCTCGGAAAGCTTCGGCACCCGGCTGGTGACGCTCAAGGAACTGCCATGAACCGGGGCGGCCTGGTCCTGCTGTCCGTGCTGTTGTGGCCGGGCCTGGGCTGTCTGGCCCAGACCGGTATGCCTCTGCGCCAGGCCAGCGCCTCGGAGCTGGCGGACCGCCTGGCGCCGCCCTCAGGCGGCGGTCTGACACGCAGCCTGCGCAATCTGCAGCCCAAGGCGCAGAGCGTGGACCTGCTGGTGCCCTTCGACTACGACTCGGCGCGCCTGCGGCCCGAAAGCCTGCCGATCCTCGAATCCCTGAGCCAGGCCCTGCTGTCCGACCGGCTGGCCCGGACGCATTTCACGCTTGAAGGCCACACCGACGCCACCGGCAGCGCCGACTACAACCAGCGGCTGTCCGAGCGGCGCGCCCGCAGTGTGCAGGACTTCCTGCTGCAACGCGGCGTCCCCGGTGAACGCCTCAGCGCCCTGGGCAAAGGCTTCACCGAGCTGCTGCTGCCCCAGCAACCCGACGCCGCCGAGAACCGGCGCGTGCGCGTGCTGGCCACCCCCGATACGAGGAGCACCCCATGACCTCCACCACCCCATCCCTCAGGACTATCGGCCTGGGACTGCTGCTGTGGGCGGCCCTGGGCCCGGCCCTGGCGGCCGGTGAACACCCGGCCCGCCTGCCCGGCCACGCCCTGCCCCATGAAAGAGTCCGCTGGCAGGCAGCGGCCGCACCGCACCACACCCTCGCCTACCTGCGCCCCGAGCGGCGCGCCGCCGTCGAGATCCCGCGCCGCGTGGCGCTCGACTGGGTTCCGGTCAGCCGGGGTTATGCCGGCACCCTCACCAGCGGCTATGCCGCTGCCGCTGTCGCGCTGCCGGTTCCGACCCTGCAGGTGGCCGGCGCCGCACCCATGGTCTATGCACCGCCCCCGGCGATCGGCCAACGGCTGGCGACCGGCGCCCCCATGAGCCTGGCCCAGGCCCTCGCCGCCTTCCAGCAAGGGGATTACGCAAGCGCATTGCCCGGCTTCGAGTTCTACGCCGCCCAGGGCTCGGCTGTGGCGCAGAACCACCTGGGGGCCATGTACCAGAACGGCCTGGGCGTCGCCATCGACCTGCCGCAGGCTGCGGCCTGGTACCTCAAGTCGGCATCCCAGGGCAACGCCAATGGCCAATACCGCGTCGGGCGGGCCTACGAGCAGGGGCTCGGGGTGCCGGTCAACCCGGCCCTGGCCCGCTATTGGTACCGGATGGCGGCCGACCAGGGCCAGCAGGCCGCCCAATACAGCCTGCGCCGGGTCGAGGGCCCGCCGGCCGGCGTGCCGGCGGCAGCGGCCGAGGCACCTTCCACCCTGGCGCCGCCCCTCGCGACCACCCCGGTGCCGGCGGCACTGCCCGCCCCGGCCATCGCCATGCCCACGCCTGCGTCCGGCCTGCCGGAACAACTGCCGCTGGCCTCGGGTCCGGGCCGGCGCCTGGCCCTGGTCATCGGCAACGCCAGCTACCCCCGGGGCATGCTGAAGAACCCCCTGCATGATGCGGACGACATGACCCGGGCCCTGCGCCAGAGCGGTTTTTCGGTGATGGAATTGCGCGACGCGAGCCTGCAGCAGATGCGTTCGGCGGTCCGCCAGTTCGGCGACCGCATGGCCGCCAACGATGTGGGCCTGGTCTACTACTCGGGTCATGGGGTGGAGATCCAGGGGCACAACTATTTCGTGCCGGTGAATGCCGACATCCAGCGGGAGGACGAGGTCGTCGAACAGAGCCTGGATGTCGGGATGATCCTCGACAAGATGGCCAGCGCCCAGAAAGGGGTGAACATCCTGATCGTCGACGCCTGCCGCGACAACCCCTTCGGACGCGGCCTGCGCAGTGCCTCGGTGGGTCTGGGCAGCATGGAGCCGCCCTCGGGCACCCTGATCGCCTACTCGACCTCGCCGGGCAAGGTGGCGGCCGATGGCGAGGGCCGCAACAGCCCCTTCACCCACCACCTGCTGCTGGCCATGCAGGAGCCCAACAAGCCGATCGAGCAGGTGTTCAAGGAAGTGCGCCGCGCGGTGCAACAGGAGACGCGCAACGCACAGATCCCCTGGGAGACCACCAGCCTCAGCGGCGATTTCTTCTTCCGGGGCCAGGGACAACGCGTCGCAATGCCCTGAGGCCGACAACAACCCGAGCGGATCGCCGCCCTAAAGACCCTCCGAAACAGATTGTTAAGCAGGTGTAACAAAGCGCAGGCCTAATTCCGGGCAAGGGTACGAAACCCCTCGACTGCCCAACCACTCCCTGCCGATCCCGCGCCCAGCTCCCGTCAAGCCTGTCCTTCGTGGAAGCCACTTTGCCTGCGCCGGCCATCCTGGCCGTCCGACAGGGTCTCCAGCCGCCGCGCCCCACACAGGACATCCCACGGAACCTGACCCGGCCCCCCTGGACACCCCGCCCACAAGGCGGGCCCTGCAGGGTGGCCGATGTGCCGAGGCAGGGTCAGGAGCCCATGCCTTGAAATCTGCCACCACTTCCTCTGCTCGCTCTGTCCTCGGCCGCCGGCTGCTGGCCACCTTTCTCGTCGTCCTGTTGCTGACGCTGGCCGGTTCCGGCATCGGTGTCTGGTCGCTGCACACGGTGGACCAGGCCACCCGCGAGGCCTTGCAGCACAACCTGCAGGCCGAACGCGAGGTGGCCGATGCCTACCGCCTGCTGTCGATCAATTCCGAGCGCTACAAGGCCGTCGCCCTGAGTTCCGAACCCGAAGTCGGCGAAGTGCTGTCTGCCGACATCCAGAAGACCAAGAGCGAGTACGACAGCCTGCTGCTGCAGTTGCGCGGGCAACTGCACGACAATGCCGACCAGGGCATGCTGGACCGCATCGACGCGGACGGCCGGAACTTCCAGGCCGCCATCACCGCCCTCATCGCCGCCCGCGATTCCGGCCTCACCGAGCGCATCCGCAAGGTCTATTCGGAGCAGTTCCTGCCCCAATCGGGCGCCCTGCTGAAAAGCGTCTCCGACCTCTCCAATGCCCAGCGCAAGGCCATCGACCAGACCGGTGCCCGGATCGCTGAACTCAGCGCGTCCGCCCGCTGGGCGCTGGTGCTGTTCAGCGCCGCAGCCCTGGTGCTCGGTGGCGTGCTGACCCGCTGGCTGGTGCGCAGCATCTCACACCCCATCCGCATGGCCAGCGAAACCGCCAACCGTGTCTCCAGCCTGGACCTGCGCCAGGACATCGAAGGGCACCCGAGGGACGAAGCCGGTCAGTTGCTGCAGTCCCTGGCCACCATGCAGGGCGCCCTGCGCCAACTGGTGCTCAAGGTGCGCGAATCGGCCCACAGCGTGCGCGCCGCCTCGACCGAGATCGCCGGCGGCAACACCGACCTGTCGGCACGCACCGAAGAGGCCGCCTCGAGCCTGCAGCAGACCGCCGCCGCCCTGGAGCAGGTCACGCTGAACCTGCACCGCACCACCGACTCGGCCGAGCAGGCCGAACGCATGGCCAAGGCCGCCGCCGAGGTGGCCACGCAGGGTGGCGTGGTGGTGTCCCAGGTGGTGAACACCATGCAGGACATCCAGAAGGCCTCGCACCAGGTGGTGGACATCATCGGGGTGATCGACGGGATTGCCTTCCAGACCAACATCCTGGCCTTGAATGCGGCCGTCGAAGCCGCCCGGGCCGGTGAAGCCGGCCGGGGGTTCTCGGTGGTGGCCGCCGAAGTGCGGCAGCTGGCGACCCGCTCGGCCGAGGCGGCGCGCGAGATCAAGGGCTTGATTTCGGCCTCGGTCGAGCGCGTCGAGGCCGGCACCACGCTGGTGGACAACGCCGGCCAGACCATGTCGCGCATCGTCGGCTCCATCGAGGGCGTGGCCGCCACCATCGGCGGCATCACCCTGTCGGCGCAGGCCCAGACGCGCGACATCGGCCAGATCAACCAGGCGGTGTCCCGGCTCGACCAGATGACCCAGCAGAACTCGGCCCTGGTCGAGGAGTCGGCGGCCGCCTCCGAAGGCCTGCGCCATCAGGCGCAGGAACTGGCCGCCCTGATCAGCCAGTTCGTGCTGCCCGAAGGGCTGGCCGCCTCGCACTCACCCGCTGCGGCGCAGCCCCGGTCCCTGGGCTGGAAGCCGGCCTCTCAGGCCACCGGCTTGATCGGCACGTAAAGGTCACCGCCGCCCTTCTTGAACTCGGCCGACTTCTCGGCCATGCCCTGGGCGGCGAACTCGCGCACCTCCTGGGTGATCTTCATCGAGCAGAACTTGGGGCCGCACATCGAGCAGAAGTGCGCCACCTTGGCCGAGTCCTTGGGCAGGGTCTCGTCGTGGAAGTTGCGCGCGGTGTCCGGGTCCAGGCTGAGGTTGAACTGGTCCATCCAGCGGAAGTCGAAGCGCGCCTGGGACAGCGCATCATCACGCGCCCGCGAGCCCGGATGTCCCTTGGCCACGTCGGCCGCGTGCGCGGCGATCTTGTAGGCGATGATGCCCTGCTTGACGTCCTCGCGGTCGGGCAGGCCCAGATGCTCCTTGGGGGTCACGTAGCACAGCATGGCCGTGCCCATCCAGCCGATCATGGCGGCGCCGATGGCGCTGGCGATGTGGTCGTAGCCCGGGGCGATGTCGATGGTCAGCGGGCCCAGGGTGTAGAACGGCGCCTCGTGGCAGTGCTTGAGCTGCTCGGTCATGTTGGCCTGGATCATGTGCATGGGCACATGGCCGGGGCCTTCGATCATGGTCTGCACATCGTGCTTCCAGGCCACCTGGGTCAGCTCGCCCAGGGTGTGCAGCTCGGCGAACTGGGCCTCGTCGTTGGCGTCCGAGCCGGAGCCGGGGCGCAGGCCGTCGCCGAGCGAGAAGCTCACGTCGTAGGCCTTCATGATGTCGCAGATGTCTTCGAAGTGCTCGTACAGGAAGCTTTCGCGGTGGTGGGCGATGCACCACTTGGCCATGATCGAGCCGCCGCGCGAGACGATGCCGGTGCGGCGGTTGGCGGTCAGGTGGATGTGGGCCAGGCGGATGCCGGCGTGGATGGTGAAGTAGTCCACGCCCTGCTCGGCCTGCTCGATCAGGGTGTCGCGGAAGATCTCCCAGGTGAGGTCCTCGGCCACGCCGCCGACCTTTTCGAGCGCCTGGTAGATCGGCACCGTGCCGATGGGCACCGGGCTGTTGCGCACGATCCAGTCACGGGTGGTGTGGATGTTGCGGCCGGTGGACAGGTCCATCACATTGTCGGCCCCCCAGCGGATGGCCCAGACCAGCTTCTCGACCTCTTCCTCGATGCTGGAGGTGACGGCCGAGTTGCCGATGTTGGCGTTGATCTTGACCAGGAAGTTGCGCCCGATGGCCATGGGCTCGACCTCGGGGTGGTTGATGTTGGCCGGGATGATGGCGCGGCCACGGGCCACCTCGTCGCGCACGAACTCGGGCGTGATGATCTTCGGGATCATGGCGCCCATGGGGTTGCCTTGCAGGCGCTTTTCGCGCGCCTCGTCGGCCAGGTACTGGGCCATCCACTCGCGGCGGCCGTTCTCGCGGATGGCGACGAACTCCATCTCGGGGGTGACGATGCCCTGGCGGGCGTAGTGCATCTGGCTCACGTTGCGGCCGGCCTTGGCGCGCAGCGGGCGGCGCTGCAGGCCGGCAGCCTCGGTGCGCAGGGCGTGCAGGCGCTGGTCCTCGGCGTCGCCCTTCTGGCCGTCGTCCAGGGCCTGGCGGATGCGGCCGTCATAGGCCTCGGTGTCGCCGCGGCGGGCGATCCAGTCGCCGCGCACGCTGGCCAGGCCGGCGCGCACATCGATGCTGGCACTGGGTTCGGTGTAGGGGCCCGAGGTGTCGTAGACCGTGACCTGCTCGCCGTTGCTGAGGTCGATGCGGCGCATGGGCACACGCAGGTCGGGGTGGATCGCACCGCTCTCGTAGACCTTGGTCGAGGCGGGGAAGGGTTCGCGGGTGAGCGACAGCAGTTCGGCGAATTTCTCGCGCGCGTTGAGATCGGGAGCGTTCATGGTGTGGGTCCTTTCCGGCAGGCAGACATCCGCTCCGGAGTGAACCCTGCGAGAGACCCCGGCGGGAGGCATCGCGGCAAGCCACCCTGTCAGAGGGCGCATGCCTGGTGTTCAGCTCTTCTTACGCCGGTATGAACCGGATCAAGTTCGTCGGGTTTGGCGTGCCTGAAGGTCCAAGCCCTCAACCGCCATCTCAGCACAAAGTGCACCCCGGAGCAGGCCGCAGTATAGCGGTGGCGCCCCATCAACGGAAAGCCCCGCCATGCCGCAGGCCCTGGGAAAGACCCTCAGCCCAGCCGTTCGAGGATCAGCACGGCGAAGAAGGCGAAGGCCGCGATCAGGGTCCACTTGAGCGTCATCCAGCCCAGGCGCAGATAGTGCCGGCGTCCCGTGCCGGCGTAGAAGGCAAAGCACACTGCGCCCACCAGCAAAAGGAGCATGAGCAGCCAGCGGAACAGCAGCATCGCCGCGTCACCAGGCGCGCAGGGGTTGGACGAAGCCGCTGGGCGCCTGGCGTTCGTCGTCGAAACTGACCATCTCCCAGGCATCGGCGTGGGCCAGCAGCTCGCGCAGCAGGCGGTTGTTCAGCGCATGGCCCGAGCGGAAAGCGGTGTACTCGGCCAGCAGCGGCTTGCCGATCAGGTACAGGTCGCCCATGGCATCGAGCATCTTGTGCTTGACGAACTCATCGTCGTAGCGGAGGCCTTCGCTGTTGAGCACCTTGTAGTCATCGACCACGATGGCATTGTCCAGACCGCCGCCGAGGGCCAGGCCGTTGGAGCGCAGCATCTCGAGGTCCTTGGTGAAGCCGAAGGTGCGGGCGCGGGCGATGTCGCGGCTGTAGTTGCCCTGGCCCAGGTCGAAGGTCACACGCTGCCCGGTGGAGTCGACGGCCGGGTGGTCGAAGTCGATCTCGAAATTGAGCCGGTAGCCGTGGTAGGGCGTGAGCCGCGCCCATTTGGTCTGGGCCCCTTCGCCTTCGCGCACCTCGACGGGACGGGTCACCCGGATGAAGCGCTTGGGCGCGTTCTGCAGTTCGACGCCGGCGCTCTGCAGCAGGTAGACAAAAGAGGCCGACGACCCGTCGAGGATGGGCACCTCCTCGGCGGTGATGTCGACATAGAGGTTGTCCAGCCCCAGGCCGGCACAGGCCGACATCAGATGCTCGACGGTGTGCACCTTGGCGCTGCCGACCGAGATCGTCGAGGCCAGGCGGGTGTCCGTGACGGCCAGGGCGGACACCGGGATGTCCACCGGCTCGGGCAGGTCGACGCGCCGGAACACGATGCCGGTGTCCGGCTGTGCAGGCCTCAGGGTCAGTTCGACGCGCTGCCCGCTGTGCAGGCCGACCCCGACGGCGCGGGTCAGGGTCTTGAGGGTTCTTTGCTGGAGCATCCGGCCATTTTAGGTTTCCTGCGGCCGGCGCGCCGTCGCCAGGCCTTTTGCGCGAAATCAAGAAACAAAGCTTTACTGGTTATTCCCCTTCGCTTACCAGGTCTTCACGTTCCAGAATGGTCTGGACAAGCAGGGAGCAGACGTTGACGCGGTGTCGGACGGGATTGGCACTGCATCACCCGAGGAGATCTGCAGATGGGCCGATTCAGTTTCAAACAGAAGATCCTGGCACTGGTGGGGTCGGCCATGCTGGCCCTGCTGATTCTGGCAGGCACGGCCCTGCTCCAGGAGCGCCGGATGATCATCGATGCCCGCCAGGACCTGCTCGTGGCGGCCGTCCAGAACGCCTACAGCCTGGCCCAGGCCTACCACGACAGGGCCGCCAGCGGCGCCATGCCGGTCGAGGAGGCGCAAAAGGCCGCGCGTGAAGCCATCCGCCTGCTGCGCTATGGCGGCGACGACGGCAAGAGCAACTATTTCTACATCTGGACCCAGACCGGCGATTCGGTCATGCACCCGATCAAGCCCGAGTGGGAAGGCCACAACATGATCGGCAAGATCGTGGATCGCTACGGCGTCGATGGCATCAAGAGCCTGACCGACGCCATGCGCACCAGCACCACCGGCCAGATCTTCGTGCCGGCCATGTTCACCCGTCCCGGGCAGCAGGAGATGGTGCCCAAGCTGCAGTACGCCATCCTGGTGAAGGACTGGAACTGGCTGGTGGGTTCGGGCGTGTACATGGACGATGTGGACCAGATGGTCTGGAAGGCGGTGCTCGGCAACATGCTGTTGTTCGGTCTGGTGATGCTGGTCGTGGGCGGGGTCGGTGCGCTGGTGGTGCGCTCGGTGCTCACGCAGATCGGCGGCGAGCCCTCCGAAGCGATCGCCGCCATGGCGGAGGTCGCCCATGGCAACCTCCAGATCGACATCCGCTCCGACCATCCCGGCTCGATGCTCGGCGGCCTGTCCCAGATGGTCGAGTCGCTGCGCCGCCTGGTCATCAATGTGCGCTCGGCCACCGACAGCATCGGCACCGCCTCCAGCGAGATCGCCCAGGGCAACACCGACCTCTCCCACCGCACCGAGCAGACCGCCAGCAATCTGCAGTCCACCGCCAGCAGCATGGAGCAGCTCACCAGCACCGTGCGCCAGACCTCCGAGTCCGCACAGACCGCCAGCCAGATGGCCAGCTCCGCCGCCGAGGTCGCCCAGCGCGGCGGCAGCGTCGTCTCCCAGGTCGTCTCCACCATGGAAGAGATCAACGCCAGCAGCAAGAAGATCGCCGACATCATCGGCGTCATCGACGGCATCGCCTTCCAGACCAACATCCTGGCCCTCAACGCCGCCGTCGAGGCCGCCCGCGCCGGTGAACAGGGCCGCGGCTTCGCCGTCGTCGCCGGCGAGGTCCGCAGCCTGGCCGGCCGCTCTGCCGAGGCCGCCAAGGAGATCAAGTCCCTCATCGGCGCCTCTGTCGAGAAGGTCGAGTCCGGCACCCAGCTCGTGGGCAGCGCCGGCTCCACCATGACCGAGATCGTCGCCAGCGTCCAACGCGTCACCGACATCATCGGCGAGATCCGCGCCGCCACCTCCGAGCAGAACCAGGGCATCACACAGGTCAACTCCGCCATCAACGAGCTCGACCAGATGACCCAGCAGAACTCCGCCCTCGTCGAGCAGTCCGCCGCCGCCGCCGACAGCCTGCGCGAGCAGGCCATGAAACTGACCGAGGTCGTCGCCCTGTTCCGTGTCGGCGAGGACGACGCGGTCCAGCACCGGCGGCGGCCTCCGTCGGCCGCCCCTGCCCGCCCCGCCCGCCCTGCAGCCCGCCTCACGCCGGTCGCCAAGGCCGCGCCCGCCCCGGCCAGGAAGGTCGCCCCGGCCCTGCCACGCCAGACGACCGCCACGCCTGCACCGGCCCCCGGCAGACCAGCGGCACACGAAGAAGACTGGGAAACCTTCTGAAAACCACAGCCCACCCTGAGGCATCGGAAGCCAGCGGGTCGCGCATGAAAAATCCGCGTCATCAATCACATTTGCCGAAAAATAAGCGGCAGAGTGTGTATTTTTGATACATTCTCAATCGAACGGAGCCCCTGAAGAAGGCCCGCCTTTCCACCCCACCCTGGCTGCCGGAGACCTGCCATGAACACATTCAGCTTCAAGAAGAAGATCCTCCTGCTGATCGGCGCGGCCCTGTCTGCCCTGCTGTTGCTGAGCTTCTATTCGCTGTACCAGCAACGCGAACTGATCACCCAGGCCAAACAGAATGAGTTGGTGACCGCAGTCCAGAGCGCCACCA
>JAFAMV010000128.1 GCA_019233055.1 Curvibacter sp. | reverse complement strand
GCGCTACATCCGCATGCTCAGCGACAAGGACCTGGCACTGGACCGCAGCATGATCCCGCTGGGCAGCTGCACGATGAAGCTCAACGCCACCAGCGAGATGATCCCCATCACCTGGCCCGAGTTCGCCGACCTGCACCCCTTTGCGCCGGCCGACCAGCTGCAGGGTTACCAGCAACTCGATGAGCAACTGCGCCTGTGGCTGTGCCAGGCCACCGGCTACGCCGGCATCAGCCTGCAGCCCAATGCCGGCAGCCAGGGCGAGTACGCCGGTCTGCTGGTCATCAAGGCCTGGCATGCCTCGCGCGGCGAGAGCCACCGCAACATCTGCCTGATCCCGTCCTCGGCCCACGGCACCAACCCGGCCAGCGCCCAGATGGTCGGCCTGCAGGTGGTGGTGACCGCCTGCGATGCCAATGGCAACGTCGACCTGGCCGACCTGCGCGCCAAGTGCGAGCAGTACAGCGACCGCCTGGCGGCGGTGATGATCACCTACCCCAGCACCCACGGCGTGTTCGAGACCGGCGTCAAAGAACTCTGCGCCCTGGTGCACCAGCACGGCGGCCGGGTCTATGTGGACGGCGCCAACATGAACGCCCTGGTCGGTGTGGCGGCCCCCGGCGAATTCGGCGGCGACGTCAGCCACCTCAACCTGCACAAGACCTTCTGCATCCCGCACGGCGGCGGCGGCCCGGGTGTCGGCCCGGTCTGCGTGGTCGAGGACCTGGTCCCCTTCCTGCCCGGCCATGCCACGGGCGGCCTGCCGGTCAACGGCGTGGGGGCCATCAGCGCCGCCCCGCTGGGCAATGCCGCCGTGTTGCCGATCAGCTGGATGTACTGCCGCATGATGGGCGCCGAAGGTCTGCAGGCCGCCACCGAGGCCGCCATCCTGTCGGCCAACTACATCAGCGCCCGTCTCAAGGACCACTACCCGACCCTGTACGCCAGCGCCAACGGCCATGTGGCCCACGAGTGCATCCTCGATCTGCGCCCACTCAAGGACGCCACCGGCGTCAGCGCCGAAGACGTGGCCAAGCGCCTGATCGACTACGGCTTCCACGCCCCCACGCTGAGCTTCCCGGTGGCCGGCACGCTGATGGTCGAGCCCACCGAAAGCGAGTCCCGCGATGAACTCGATCGTTTCATCGCCGCCATGATCGCGATCCGCGAGGAAATCCGTCAGATCGAATCCGGCGTCTGGCCCCAGGACGACAACCCGCTCAAGGCCGCCCCGCACACGGCGGCCAGCCTGATGGCGGCCGACTGGTCCCATCCCTACAGCCGCGAACTGGCCGCCTACCCGGTGGCCAGCCTGCGCCAGACCAAGTACTGGTCGCCCGTCGGCCGCGTCGACAACGTCTGGGGCGACCGCAACCTGTTCTGCAGCTGCGTTCCCGTGAGCGAACTGGCCGACTGAGGCCGTCGTGCGGCGGGGGGCGTCCGCCCCCGCACCGCCCTTGCTCGCGCCTCAGCGACCGAAGGCCAGCAGGGTGTCGAGCAGCGCCCGCAAGGTGGGCTGGATGCGCGCGGCCAATTCGGGCAGGTAGTCGAAGGGCAAGGCCTCCGACATGTAGCTGCACTGGCTCATCTCGAGCTGGACGGCCTGGATGCCCTCGGCCGGCCGGCCGTAGTGGCGCGTGATGTAGCCGCCCTTGAAACGTCCATTGAGCACCGCGCTGAAGCGGCCCGACTCACCCGCCTTCGACAACAATGCGCGGGCCAGTGCCGGATCGCAGCTGGCGCCGTCGGCGGTGCCGAAATTCAGATCGGGCAGCCGGCCCTCGAAGAAGCGCGGCAGGACCGAACGGATCGAATGCGCATCCCACAGCAGGGCCCGGCCATGCGTGCGTCGCAGCCGGCCCAGCTCGCCCTGAAGCCGGTCGTGGTAGGGCTGCCAGAGCCCGGCCCGCCGTTCGGCGACTTCCGTCGCATCGGGCGCCTGCCCCTCCAGGTACAGCGGACAGTCGTCGAAATCATCCACCGGGCACAGGCCGGTGACGCTTTGCCCCGGGTAGAGGCTGGCGCCATCGGGCGGCCGGTTCAGGTCGATCACATAGCGCGAATGGGTGGCGATCAACAGCGAGGCTCCCAGCTCCCGCGCAAAGCCGTAGAGGCGCTCCAGATGCCAGTCGGTGTCCGGCAGTTGACGCGCCTTGGCACTCAAGCGCGAGGCCAGGGCCGGCGGCACCCAGGTGCCCACATGGGGCATGGAGATCAGCAGCGGGGTGCTGCCGGCGTGGAATCGGTAAGGGGCTTCGCTGCCCGTGTCGTGGCTCATGGCAAGACTGGTTTCCGGTGGTGTCAGGATCAAGGGGCCGCCAGCAGGCTGCGGCGCACCCCCAGGAAGTCGGCCGCGGCCTGCTCGTGCAGGGCATGGCGCCCCTGGCAGACGCGGCGGATGCCGCCCACCCAGAGTTCCTGCAGGGCCGAGCCCCGGTGGCTGGCAAACACATGGGCCGACAGCATCTCGGGCGCCGGCAGGCCGGCCAGGGCCAGATGCCCGGCATCGAGCACCGCGAAGTCGGCCGATTGCCCGGCCGCCAGCCCGGCCACCGGCCGCCCGCTGGCCCGGGCCCCACCGGCCACCGCCTGCAGGGTCATGGCGGTGGCCACATGGGCCTGCGCCGCACTGGCCAGCACATTGCGCTCGCGGCGCTGCAGGCGCTGTCCGTATTCGAGCAGCAGCATCTCCTCGGCGGCATTCACGGTGACGTGGCTGTCCGAGCCCAGGCCCCAGGCCCCGTCAGACGCCAGCCAGCCCGGAAGGTCGAACAGGCCGTCGCCCAGATTGGCCTCGGTGCTCGGACACAGGCCCGCCACCGCCCCGCTGCGGGCCGCCCGCCGAGCCTCTTCGGGCAGCATGTGGGTGGCATGCACCAGGCACCAGCGCGCGTCGACCGGCAGGTGGTCGAGCAGCCATTCGACGGGTCGTTGCCCGCTCCAGGCCACGCAGGCCTCGACCTCGGCCACCTGTTCTGCGATGTGGATGTGCACCGGTGCCGTCGCGTCCAGCGCCTCCAGCCCGGCCAGCGCTTCGCGCAGGGCTGCCGGGGTCACGGCCCGCAGCGAATGCGGCGCCAACCCCAGGCGGGCACCCTGGGCCGCGCAAAGCGGCTGCAGGCGCTGCAGCAGCGTCTGCATGGACTCGGTGCTGCGCAGGAAGCGGCGCTGGCCCCCGTGGGGTGCCAGGCCTCCGAAGCCACTGTTCTGGTAGAGCACCGGCAGCAGGGTCAGGCCGATGCCGACGCGCCGCGCCGCGCGCAGCAGCGCCAGGGCCAGCGTGGCGTCGTCGGCATAGGGACGGCCATGCGCATCGTGGTGCAGGTAATGGAATTCGCAGACACTGCCATAGCCGGCCTCGAGCATCTCCAGGTACAGCCAGGTGGCGATCGCCTCGACCTGCTCCGGCCCCAGCCGGGCGGCAAAGCGGTACATCAGCTCACGCCAGCTCCAGAAACTGTCCTGCGCCGAGCCACGGTATTCGGTGAGTCCGGCCAGGGCCCGCTGGAAGGCATGCGAATGCAGGTTGGGCAGGGCCGGAATGACCGGCCCGGCCGCGCGCGGCACACCGGCCGGTGGCGGGCTGCCCGTGTGCAGCGACTGCCAGACGCCCTGCCCATCCCATTGCATCAGCACCTGCCGGGCCCAGCCCCCGGGCAGCAGTGCGTCCTCGGCGAACAAACGGCCTCCTTCGGCCTGGCCGGCGGCCCTCATGCGTCCACCTGCTCGATGCGCACGCAGATCAAGGCGCTGTCGGGGCTGGCCGCGCGGGCCGACCAGGCGCAGGCCCCGCCATGCCACCAAAGGCCCTGACCCTCGCGCAAGGCCCGGTCTTGCGCCCCCCCCTGCAGCTGCCAATCGCCGCGCCAGGCCAGCAACAGCCCGGCCGGCGCCGCCGGCAGGTCCCGGCTGGGCGCCTCGCCGGAGCACAGCAGGACCTCGGAGCGGCAGCGCGTGCGTCGGGTCATGACGTTCAGGTCTTCACAGGGGCCCCCCAGCAGATCGGCCCACAGGGGACACTCGCCGGCGAAGGCCAGGGGCCGGCCGGGCTGGTCCAGCCGCCAGGCTGTCGCCTCGCCCTGCGGCCGCAGCAGCACACCCGCGCCCTCGAGCAGGGTGATCTGCCGGTCCACGCCGGTGAATTCCGAAAACGGCCCGGGCCGATCGATGCGCGCGATGCTGATGCGCCAATCAAAGCCGTCCAGCCCGGCACCGGGCGGCACGCAGGCGATCTCGCGCGTCAGTCCG
Organism: Curvibacter sp.; assembly: GCA_019233055.1. Taxonomy (GTDB): domain Bacteria; phylum Pseudomonadota; class Gammaproteobacteria; order Burkholderiales; family Burkholderiaceae_C; genus Curvibacter. The sequence goes on along the minus strand of JAFAMV010000128.1, from coordinate 16,779 downwards.
CCCCCGTTGCGCCACGGCGTGGCCAGCAGGGCGGCCCGATCGAATGCCTGGATGACCGCGCTCATGTCCGACCCAGCACCGCTTGCAGAAAGGAGCGCGTGCGCTCCTGGCGTGGCGCGCTGAACAGCTCCTGCGGCGGCGCGGCCTCGACGATGCCGCCCCCGTCCATGACCACCACCACATCGGCCACCTCGCGGGCGAAGCCCATCTCATGCGTCACGACCATCATGGTCATGCCCTCGGCAGCCAGCAGTTTCATGACCTGCAGCACTTCGCCGACCAGCTCCGGATCCAGCGCCGAGGTCGGTTCGTCGAACAGCATCACGCGCGGTCGCATCGCCAGGGCGCGGGCGATGGCCACCCGCTGCTTCTGTCCGCCCGACAGGCTGGCCGGCATGGCCTCGGCCTTGGCGGCCAGGCCGACCTTGGCGAGCAGTTCGCGGGCCTGGGCCTCGGCTTCGGCCGCCGGTGTGCCGCGCAGCATGCGCGGCCCGAGCGTGATGTTGCCCAGCACCGACAGATGCGGAAACAGGTTGAACGACTGGAAGACCATGCCCACCTCGGTGCGCAGCGCGTTCAACGCCGGTTCGGCCAGCATGTGCCCGTCCTGCACCAGCGTGTGGCCGGCAATCTCGATCGTGCCTTCCTCGGCCCGCTCCAGGCCGTTGCAGCAGCGCAGGAAGGTGGATTTGCCCGAGCCGCTGGGCCCGATCACCACCACCACCTGGGAAGGCCTGACCTCGAAATCGATGCCCTTCAGGACCACATGCCCGCCATAGCGTTTGCCCAGGCCACGGATGCGGATGATGGGCGCCATGCCGGACGATGGGTCCGACGACGGATTCGTGTTCATTGCACCATGCCCCCTGCGCGCAAGCGCTGCTCGATGTGCCGCAGACCCAGCGTGACCAGGCCGGTGAGCACGAAATACACCGCCGCGATGACCAGATAGACCTCCAGCGACCGATACGAGACGCTGATGATCTTCTGCCCCTCGTGCATCACGTCGTGGATGGTCAGCAGCGACACCAGGGCCGAGTTCTTGATCAGGGCGATGAATTCGTTGCCCAGCGGCGGAATCATGCGCACCACCGCCTGCGGCAGGATGACGCTGCGCATCGCCTGCCCCCAGGACATGCCGATCGAACGCGCGGCCTCCATCTGCCCACGGTCGACCGACTGGATGGCGCCACGCACGATCTCCGACACATAGGCCCCCGAATAGATGCCCATGCCCAGCACACCGCAGAGGAAGGCCGGCAGCAGGATACCGAAATGCGGCAGGCCGAAGAAGAGGATGAACAGTTGCACCAGCAACGGCGTGCCGCGGATCAGCGCCACATAGGCGGTGCACAGGCCGTAGACCAGGGGCCTGCTGCGGTCCAGCCGCCCCATGCCCGCCAGCAGGCCGAGCAGACAGCCCAGGCCCAGGGCGCAGGCGGTGATCTGCACGGTCACCCAGGCCCCGTGCGCCAGGTCCGGCCAGCCGGCCCAGACGGGAGAGAAATCAAGATCCATGGTGGCTCAACCCTTGTTGAATCGCTGCGCGCCAGGCCTTCAGCGCGCGGCCGGGAACCACTTGCCCACGATCCGCTGGTAGCTGCCGTCGGCCTTCAGGCGGGCCAGCGCTGCGTTCAGGGCGCGGGTCAGCTCGGGCTCGTCCTTGCGCAGGGCCATGCCGTATTCCTCGGTGCTCAGCGGCGGCTCCACCACCTGCAGGCCGGGGCGGCTGCGCATGTACTGGTAGGCGGCGGGCTTGCCGGTGACCAGGGCATCGGCCCGGCCGATGTCGACCAGGTTGAACATCTCCTGGTTCTTCTCGACCTCGATCAGTTCGACCTGCGCGAAGGCCTGCTTCACGAAGCTGACCGACTTGGTGCCGACCTGGACGCTGACCTTCTTGCCGTTCAGGTCCAGAGGCGCCTTGACCGGGGTACCGGCCTTGACCATCGCGACCAGGCCGCCAGCGAAATAGGGATCGCTGAAATCCACCACCTTGCGGCGCTCGTCGGTGATGTAGATGGCCGACACCGCCATGTCGAAACGGCGCGAGATCAGGCCCGGGATCAGGCCCTTGAAGTCGATGTCCACCCATTCCACCTTGCGGCCCATGGCCGCCGCCAGCGCCTCGACCAGTTCGACGTCGAAGCCGGTGCGCCGGCCGTTGTCCACGAACTCCATGGGAGGGAAGGTGGCGTCCGTCGCCACGCGCAGCGGCTCGGTCTCGGCGCGGACGGCGCCGGGCAGCGTGGTGAACGAGGCAGCGGCCAGGGCTGCCAGGACGAAGGTGCGGCGGAGGGATCTCATGGTGAAGGTGTCCTGTCGGTTGGGTGGGAAGAAAATCCGCCGTCGGGCGCTCACAGCGGTTGGAGGGAACGGGAGATCCGGGCGGCCGTGACCAGGGTCATGTGCACAAAGGCCGACTCGCGGCCCTCGACCCGGAAGATCGGGGCCATCAGGGTGATCGCGCCCTGCAGGCGGCGCTGGGCGTCGATCAGCGGGGCGCTGACGCCCCAGACGCCGGCATCGACCTCGCCTGCGGTGACCGCATACCCGGCCTGGCGTATCTGATCCAGCGCCTGGCGCCGACGCTCACGCCCCGCCGCCGCTTCGCCGAGCCGGTTCAGGGCCGCCTCGCGCTGCGCCTCGGGCAGGTGGGCCAGCAGGCATTTGGCACTGGCGCCGTCGCGCAAGGGCACGCTGCGGCCCTTGTCGAAAGAGCAGCGCAGCGACTGCAGGCTGTCGACCATCTCCAGACACAGCACGCGCTCCTGCACCACCGCCACCAGGGCCACGCTCTCGGCACTCAGGCGCGACAGGGCCTGCAACTCCTGGCGCGCCGCCTGCACCAGACGCGACTGGGCATCGAAACCGCTGGCCAGCTCGATGCTGGCCGGGCCGGGCCCGTAGCGCCCGCCCTCTTCCATCACCAGGCCCCAGCGTCGCAACAGACTGAGCTGACGGTACAGCGTGCTCTTCGCCAGGCCCGTCGCAGCCATCAGCTCCGGCGCACTCATGGGCTGATGACGCTGCGCCAGCAGGGCCAGCACCTGCAGGGCCCGGTCATTGGCGGCATGGACATCGGTTCCAGTGGTCATGGGAATGAAGAGCACTTGTCGTTCGGAGTTCCATGAGTATCCGGGAAGCTTCTGACGCAACCAAACCTCCATTCCCATCCACTGGGAACAAGGACGGACATCGACACCGGAGAAACCCTGAACCGGCGGCCCGGAAACAAAAAAGCCCGGTCGTCGACCGGGCTTCGAGCGCGCGCGCTGGCGCTTCAGTCGAGCGCGTGGGCCGCCGTCGGCGCGCTTTCGGAGAGCTGGGTGTCCTTGGCATTCCACCAGCCGCCGCCCAGCGCCTGGTACAGCGCCGCGGTGTCGCCGAAGCGGGTGGCCTGGGCCTGGACCAGCCCGACCACCGCCTGCTGATAGGCCTGCTCGGCGCTCAGCAGGGTCAGGTAGTTCACATAGCCGAGTTCCTGCTGCCGGCGGGTGAGGTCCAGGGTCACGCGGGCCGCCTGTTCGGCCTCGGTCGAGGCCTTGAGCGCATCGGCGTCGGCCTGGATCGCGTGCAGGGTGTCGGCCACATTCTGGAAGGCGGTGATCACCGTGCTGCGGTACTGGGCCACGGCCTGCCTCAGGCCCTGCTCGGCACCACGCTGACGGTGCTGAAGCGTTCCGCCATCGAAGAGGGTCTGCGCCAGATTGCCGCCGATGCTGAAGAACTTGCCCGAGGTCCAGAACATCTGGCTGAACTCCGACGCATTGCCTCCGAGCGATCCGTTGATCGAGAACTGCGGCAGCCGGGCCGCGATCGCAACGCCGACCTGGGCACTGGCCGAATGCAACTGCTCCTCGGCCATGCGGATGTCGGGGCGCTGCTCCACCAGCTTCGCCGGCAGACTCAGCGGCAGTTCGGCAGGCAGATGCAGCGACGCCAGGGTGAAGGTCTCGGACACATCGTGGTCGGGCAACTGGCCCACCAGGGCGCGGATCAGGTCGCGGGTCTGCTCGAGCTGCTTGTTCAGCGGCGGCAGCATCTGCCGCGCCTGGGCGAGCGCCGACTCCTGGGCCGCCACGTCGAGGCGCATCGCGTACCCCAGACGGAACTGATCCTTGAGAATCCTCAGGGCCTGCTCATTGCTCTCGATCAACCGCTTCACGGCACGGAGCTGATCGCGCACCGACGCCTCCTGGATCGCTGCGGAAACCACATTGCTGGCCAGGGTGATCCGGGTCGCCTCGAGCTGGAAGCGCTGGGCCTCCTGTTGCGCACGCAGCGATTCCACCTGACGCTGATTCGAGCCGAAAACGTCCGGCACATAGCCCACCGTCAGCTGGGCGCTGTGCCAGTTGTAGATCACGGGCGCATTGAATGGGGCCGTCCCGCCCTGGTTGGCGGGGGTGTTGGAGGTGGTTGCGATCACCGTGCCATTGCCCTGGATGCCCGGGGAATTGCCACCCGTGTTGCCGGAGAGCTTGATCCGCGAAGGCGAATAGCTCGCCTGCACCGTCGGGAAGAAGAAGCCCTGCTGGGCATAGACGTTTTCCTGCGCCTGGCGCAATGCGGCCTGGGCCGCCTCAATGGTCGGATTCGCCTCCAGGGCCTTGCGCACCAGCGAATCCAGCTCAGGCGACTGGAACTGGGTCCACCAGTCGGCAGCGACATCGCGCCCGGAATCGAAATGCTGGGCCTCTCCAGCCAGGCCGGGGGCGGAGGCGGTCGACGCATCCAGCGCCTCTGGCGCATAGCCGGTGGCCTGCGGCAGCTCGGGGCGCTTGTAATCAGGCCCGACGGCGCAGGCCGACAGCAACACACTGACCGCTGCAGCGACGTGGGCCCGGTGGCGCAGGGCGCGAGGCAGGAGCTGAGCAAAAAACGACATGGGGGACACGCTCTTTCAAGGATCGGTTGAGGCTGGCGGAAATTCTAGGGAGGGGCCTCGCCGACGCGAACTGTGATTCGTGACAGGACGCGGCCGCCTTGCGGGCTCCGGGCCGGTTCAGGAGTCGGCAGACCGCTGTCTGGATGCGCTTCGCGTCAACCCGGCCTGGTGATGCCGATAAGGCGCCTGCCCGCAGGCCCAGGCCAGCGCCAGCAAGGCAAACGGACCATGACCGAGCAGGGTCGCCAGCCAGGGCTGGTGCCAGGTGGTGGCTGCCCACAGGGCCAGGTTGCTGAATCCGATGGCCTCTGCAAGCACCAGCAGCAGCCACGACAGCGGCGAGCACACCAGGTCGCGCAGACCCAGACCGACGATGGCCAGGGGATCACTGTGGTCCATCGCCAGCCGCGCGCTGCAACTGCCGATCAGCAGCAGGGCCGTGGCCTCGCTGGCCGTGTAGGGCACCAGCCCGCCCGCAGCGCCCGGCAGGAGCAGACCGGTGGGCGGCAACAAGCGCCAAGCCTCGCCCAGGCCACGGAACACGATCAGCCCCAGCATGCCGTACAGCAGCACAGGGATCCAGGCCAGTGGCCTGCGACACAAGGCCAGCAGCCCACGGACCAGTGCCCCCGGCGGGTGGCCTGAGGCTTGCGACCGCGGATCCCGCAAGACCTGCCCGCAGGCATACACCAGGGCCGGCCAGCTGAACCAGGCCAGATAGGGCAGCAGACCGGCCAGGGCCTGCAACAGGGCAGCGCACAGCAGCAAGGGCCACAGGCCGCCAGGGAAGCGGGAAGCAGGCTGCAAGCCCAGCAACAGGGTCCAGCGCTGCTGCAGGTCCAGGCGGGGTATGGATTTGGAAAACATGCCGACTCAGGCTTTCGTGAAGAAGGGGCGGGGCGACAGGGCTGCCGCCACCGATGTGGCCGCGATCTTAGAAGCGGCGCGCGCCGGCCGGAACTGTGACGGATCACAGTAGACGCTGCTGCGGCCGGCTGGAATCATCCGCCCCCATTAGCACTGGAGCGATGGAATGCAAGGAAAATCCGTGATGGTGATGGGTGTCGGCGCGGCCATGGTCGCTGCGCTGGCAGTGGGCGGGTATGCGTGGCGCAATGAGGCCAGGTCGGCCACCCCCGAGGCCAGGAACGAGACCGGCGCGAAGCCCGCTGCGGTCGGCAAGGACTTCGTCGACCTCAATGACAGTCAGGTCGAAGGCCTGGCCATCAAGGCCGTCGGCACCCAGGTCTTCAACTCCCAGCGCAATGCCCTGGGCAGCATCGATTTCAACGAGAACCTGGCGGTCCAGGTCTTCACCCCCTATCAAGGCAAGATCATCCAGGCCTTCGCCGATGTGGGCGACCACGTCAGGAAGGGCCAGAAGCTCTTCACCATCGACAGCCCCGACCTGACGGCGGCCGAATCCAACCTGCTGACGGCACGCGGGGTCTATGACCTGACCACCGCCGCACTGGAACGCGCCAAGGAGCTCTACAAGATCCAGGGCCTGGCGCAGAAAGACTATGAACAGGCGGTGTCGGATCAGACCGGTGCCGAGGCCGGCCTGAAGTCGGCCCGCGAGGCGGTGCGCATCTTCGGCAAGGACGATGCCGAGATCCAGCGCATCGAATCGCAGCGCAGGATCGACGCGGTGTTGCCGGTCTACAGCCCGGTCAGCGGCCTGGTCACGGCCCGTATGGCCCAACCCGGCCTGCTGGTGCAGCCCGGCAATGCGCCGGCACCGTTCGTGGTCGCCGACACCTCGACCAAATGGCTGTTGATCAACGCCCCGGAAGCCGACAGCCCCCTCATCCATGCAGGCCAGGAGCTCGAAGTCAGCGTGCCGGCCCTGCCGCAGCATCACTTCAAGGCCAAGGTCAAGGTGGTCGGGGCCAGTGTCGACCCGGCCACCCGCACCGTGCTGGTCCGCGCCGAGATCAACGACCCGGACCAGGAATTGCGCTCGGGCATGTATGCCAGCTACGTGGTGCGCACCGGCGATCCGGTGACCAGCGTGGCTGTGCCTGCCGATGGCGTGGTGCGCGAAGGCGACGGCAGCATGAGTGTCTGGGTGACGACCGACAGGCGCCACATGGTCAAACGCAGCGTCAGCCTGGGCCGCGAAGAGAACGGCTTCGTGCAGGTCACCCAGGGCCTGAAGGCCGGCGAGCTCATCGCCACCGAAGGCGCGATCTTCCTGAGCAACATGCTGGTCACCGCCAACTGAAGCGCCCCAGGAACCCACAAGCCGTCGAGGCCCGAGGGATGCTCCCATCCCGCGCGGCCCGGCCTCCCAAGAGAGAAAAGCCGTGATCAAGTCACTCATCGCCTTCGGACTGTCGCGCCGTCCGATCATTCTGCTCGCCCTGATGGTCTTCCTGGGCGCAGGCCTGATCAGCTTCACCAAGCTGAACATCGAGGCCTACCCGAACCCCGCCCCGGTGATCCTGGAGATCACCGCCCAGGCCCCGGGCCTGTCGGCCGAGGAAATGGAGAAGTACTACACCATTCCCATGGAGATCGGCCTGTACCCGACCCCCGGCATCGAGAACATCCGCTCCACCTCCTTCTATGGTCTGAGCTTCGTCCGCGTCACCTTCAAATACGGCGTGGACTATTTCTTCGCGTACTCGCAGGCCGGCCTCAGCCTGCAGCAGAACGTGAGCCTGCCGCAGAACCAGATACCGCAGATCCAGCAGTCCAGCCTGGTCGGTGAGGTCTTCCGCTACCAGGTGGTGGGCCCCAAGGACTTCGGCCTGACCAATCTGCGTACCGTGCAGGACTGGATCATCCTGCGCCGGCTCTCGACCATCCCGGGCGTCGTGCAGGTCAACAGCTGGGGGGGCACCACCAAGGAATTCCAGGTCAGTGTCGACCTGCCCAAAATGCAGGCCTTCAACCTGACCCTGCCGCAGATCGTCACCGCGCTGGGCAATGCCAACATCAACGTCGGCGGTCGTGAGATCAACCTCGGCCAGCAGTCGGTGAACATCCGCGGCGTCGGCCTGGTCGACAGCGGCGGCGCCGACGATGTGACCAAGGGCTATCACATCGAGGACATCGAGAACGTGGTGCTCAACCAGACCAATGGCGTGCCGGTGCGCATCAAGGATGTGGCCAAGGTGCAGGTCGGCTTCGTGCCGCGCCTGGGCATTGCCGGGCGCGACCATGACGACGATGTGGCCGCCTCGATCGTGGTGATGGGCCGCACCCAGCACACCAACGACATCGTGCCCAAGATCCAGGCCATGGTGGACCAGATGAACCACGACGGCAGCCTGCCCGCCGGCGTGCACATCGTGCCCTACTACGACCGCACCGGCCTGGTGGGCGTCACCACCCACACCGTGCTGGAGAACCTGGTGTTCGGCTGCCTGCTGGTCTTCTTCATCCAGTGGATCTTCCTCGGCGATCTGCGCAGCGCGATCATCGTGGGGGTCAACATCCCGTTTGCACTGCTGTTCAGCATCATCATCCTGGTGCTGCGCAACGAGGACGCCAACCTGCTGTCGATCGGCGCGGTGGATTTCGGCATCATCGTCGACTCGGCGGTGATCCTGGTCGAGAACATCTTCCGCAACTTCCAGTCGAGCAAGACCGAGCGCCAGGAACTGCTGGAGGACCTGGCCGAGGGCCAGGTCGGCAAGACCCCCATGGGCGGCGGCTGGACCGACCGGCTGCGCATGATCTACGTCAGCGCCTGCCAGGTGGACCGGGCCGTGCTGTTCTCGGTGGCGATCACCGTGGCGGCCTTCATCCCGCTGTTCACCATGGAAGGGGTGGAAGGCCAGATCTTCGGGCCCATGGCCAAGACCTATGCCTACGCCCTGGCCGGCGCGCTGATCGCCACCTTCACCATCACCCCGGTGCTCGCCTCCTTCCTGCTGCCCGACCACATCGAGGAGACCGAAACCCTCTTGGTGCGCGGCCTGCGCAAGGTGTATACCCCGCTGCTGCACTGGTCGCTGGCCCACCGCCGGGTGACGGTGGGCATCGGCGCCCTCTTCCTGCTGGTCTCGGGCCTGCTGGCGACGCGCCTCGGATCGGAGTTCCTGCCTGCGCTCGAGGAGGGCAACCTTTGGATCCGCGCCGCCATGCCCATGACCATGACCCTGGACTCGGGCACCGACGCCACCCGCAGGATGCGCGAGATCCTGCTGCGCCACCCCGAGGTGGTCACCGTGGTCTCCCAGCATGGCCGCCCCGACAACGGCAGCGACGCCTCGCCGCTGTCGAATGTGGAACTGTTCGTACCGCTCAAGCCCTTTGACGAATGGCCCCGCGGCGAAACCAAGGAACAACTGGTCGCCAAGGTCCAGCAGGAGTTCAACGACGAGCTGCCCGGCGTGGTCTTCAACTTCTCACAGTACATCCAGGACAACGTCGAAGAGGCGCTGTCGGGGGTGAAGGGCGCGAACTCGGTGAAGATCCTCGGCCCCAACCTCGCAGAGCTTGAGAGACTGGCCACCCAGGTGCATGACCTGATGGCCAAGGTCAAGGGCGTGGAAGACCTCGGGGTGTTCAATGTGCTGGGCCAGCCCAACCTCAACATCAAGGTCAACCGCGAGAAGGCGGCCCGCTACGGGCTCAACACCGGCGATGTGAACACCGTGATCCAGGCCGGCATGGCCGGTGCGGTGGCCTCCACGGTGCTCGAAGGCGACCGCCAGTTCAGCCTCACCGTGCGCATGGATGCGAAATACCGCAACACCCTGCAGAAGGTGCGTGAGCTGCGGGTCGGCTATCAGACACCGGCCGGGACGGCCGCCTATGTGCCGCTCAGCGAAGTGGCCGACATCAGCCTGGACACCGGCGCCGCCTACATCTACCACGAGTCGACGGCGCGCTTCATTCCGATCAAGTTCAGTGTGCGGGGTCGCGACCTGGGCAGCACCGTGGCCGAGGCCCAGGCGCTGATTGCCAAGGAGGTGGTGCTGCCGCGCGGCTACCGCATCACCTGGGCCGGCGAGTTCGAAGACCTGCAGAAGGCCAAGCAGCGCCTCATGGTGATCGTGCCCATCAGCATGGTGCTGATCGTCGTGCTGCTCTATGGCCTGTTCAACTCCTGGCGTGACAGCTTCCTGGTGCTGGCCGGCCTGCCCTTTGCCATCAGCGGCGGCATCATCGCGCTGTCGGTCTCGGGCCTGGACTTCAGCATCTCGGCGGCCATCGGCTTCATCTCGCTGTTCGGCATCACGGTGATGGACGGGATCCTGATGACCACCTACTTCAACCAGACCCGCCAGACCACCCAGATGAACAACCTGGATTCGATGTTCCATGCCGCCAGCCAACGCATGCGCCCGATGCTGATGACCGCCCTGTCGGCCTGCATCGGCCTGTTCCCGGCAGCGATCTCGCATGGCATCGGCAGCCAGGTGCAACGCCCCCTGGCCACGGTGGTGGTGGGCGGGCTTCTGATCGGGCCGGTGCTGCTCCTGGTCGTGGTGCCCGCATTGCGGACCCTGTTCATCAAGGATGAGTCGGTGGACCGCAAGGCCCTTGATGTCAGCCACTGAGCCTGCCCCGGAGGAAGGACGGATGACCATGAAATGCAGCCTTGCCGGCGGCCTGACCCTGGCCGCGACCCTGGGCCTGGGCGCACCGGCCCTGGCCTTGCCGCCCCCCACCCGCAATGCCAGCCACATGACGCCGGCTGCCTCGCCCCCCCTGGGGGGACAGGCCAACGTGCTGAGCAACCGGGGCAGTGTGGGCGGCGCCAGCAACCCCGCGCGCGCCGGCAGCATCGGCACATCGCCCTCGGCGCCGACCGCCACCAATGCGCCAGCCCTCGCCGGACCGGGTCACGGGCTGGCGATCACGCCCCCCTCCAGCGGGAATGCGCCCACGTCATCGGCCGCAGCGCCGCCTGCCAGTGCGCCTCCATCGCCGTCCACAGGAACTGCCGCCGCCGCCCCCGCCACGGTGGCTTCGGCCCCCACCGCCAGCTCACCGGCTGGTGGCAGTTCGGCTGCGTCGGGGTCCGCATCCGCATCCGCGCCTGCGACGGCTGCCGGCACCCCCAGCGGCAATGTCTCTCCCGCTGCGATGGCGACCCATGCAGGCAGGCCGGCGATCCAGGCCTGGGCCCGGGCGCCCAGGATCGGCCGTGGGGCCGCGCAGCCGCCGTCGCACGACGCGCCGGCATCGGGCTCCGGTTCCGCACCCACTGCACCCGGTGCATCGAACGGCACATCGAACGGCGTGACGGCGGCCCCGGCGCCCGCGCCGGTGCCGGCCAGCAACACCCAATAGACCCCGCCGGTGCCCGCCGCGCGTCCAGGACCTCAGATCAACCGTCGTAACGGCCGATCAGACCCTGGGCCGCGGCCTTCACCACCGCCTCGATGCGCGTGGCCACCCCCAGCTTGTTGCGGGCGTTGTCGATGTGGAAATCGACCGTGCGCTTGGACAGACCGAGGATGCTGGCGATCTCGCCCGAGGTCTTGCCGCGGGCCGACCAGACCAGGGCCTCGATCTCGCGGGCGCTCAGATCGGTCTGCGGCAGCCGGGCGCGCCGACCATCCCGCCGCGCCAGGCGTGCCCGGATGATGGAGCCCAGGATCTCGAAATCGACGGGTTTGGTCAGGTAGTCGTCGGCGCCGAGCTGGCGCCCCTTCAATTCGGACTCGCGCTGCCCCAGGGCGGTCAGGAAGATAAACGGGACATCCGAGAACCGGGGCGCCATCGAGGTCATCTTTTCGAGAAACTCGAAACCATTCATGGCCGGCATGTTGATATCGCACACAATCAGGTCAGGGCAGTTGTGCAAAATGCTGTGGAAGCCTTCCTGGCCATTGCTGGCAAGGCTGACGGCAAAGCCCTGATCGACCAATTCCTCACCCATCAGGGCCAGCGTCTCAGGATCATCCTCCATGCAAAGCACTCGAGCCACCGTTGTCGGTTCCTGCATCAACACCACCTCATCCTTGCCGTCCTGGCTCATGCAGCCAGTACTTTGATACTGCGTCCATTGTCTCATGCAACACCGCACAAGAACCACTGAAACCGGGGCCCGCCGGTGGTTTCCGATATTCTCCGGAAACCCTGCAAAGACACCCGCGATTCAATACCTGAATTCGGTCCGGCTGCGCTTGACCCTGGTTTTCCTGCTGTTCCTTCTGCTGGTGGCCGGGGTCGGTTTCTTCAGCATCCAGCGACTCAGCCAATTCAATCAGGTCTCACGTGAAATCAGCGGCAAATGGCTTGCCAGCACACGCATCCTGGGCGACCTGAACAACTCGATATCGGATTTCAGGGCCGCTGAAGGTGAATATCTGATCACCCCCCAGTCACGTGAAAAGGATGAGATCCGGAGGCAGATCGATGAAATAGATGATTTGATCCAACAAAGCCGTCGGGAATATGAAAACATCAACCACACCGAAACCGAATTGATGCTGTTCCAGCGTTTCTTCGAAGAATGGCGGATCTACCGGGATTGGGCCCGCCAAGTCATTTCATTGGACCATCAAGGCCAGCAGGGAAATGCCTACATCCATTATCAGAACCAGAGCAAAAAAGCATTCAATGAAGCCAATCGAAGCCTGTTGAGCCTGACCAATGACAATATCAAGGGAGCCGGTCTGGCGGTCGAGCGGCAATCGATGGCCTACCGGGAAGCCTTTTCATTGATCATGCTGGTGATATTTGTCGCCATCCTGCTGCTGCTCACCGCGATTGCCGCCCTGGTCGCCTATGTGTCCAAGCCGATCCTGCACCTGGTGGGCATCATGAACCGCATCAGCGGCAATGAGCTGACGCTCGACATTCCCTACGTCCGGCGCTCCGACGAGATCGGCGAGATGGCCCGCGCCGTCCTGCGCTTTCGCGACAACACCCAGGAATTGAAGAACAGCAAACGGGCCTTGACCGAACAGGCACAGCAATTGCAGAAGAACCTCGAGAAGGAACGGCATCTGGCCAATCTGCAGAGAAACTTCATCGGCACGCTGTCGCACGAATTCCGCACCCCCTTGGGCGTGATCGATGCCCATGCCCAGCGCCTGGTCAAGCTCAAGGACCGGCTCGACCCCGGCGACCTGGAGGAACGCAGCCTGAAGATCCGGGCCGCCGTCGCACGCATGGGGGCGTTGATCCACCGCTTGCTGGACTCATCTGAACTGCTGGACCGCGAGGGCGGCTACCAATTGCAGACCACACCCTTTTCACCGCGACAACTGGTGCAGGAGGTCTGCGCCATGTACCGCGACAGCCAGGCGGGCGCACAGATCCTCGAACGATACGAACCGAAGCTGCCCGCCATCCAGGCCGGCGACGAGAAGCTGATCTTCCAGGCCGTGGCCAATCTGCTCGACAACGCCCTCAAGTACTCGCCGCCCCTCAGCCCGGTGCGGGTCGATCTGGCATGCGACGGCAAGGGCCTGCGGCTGGAGATCGGCGACTCGGGCATCGGCATCGCCGCCAAAGACCTCACGACCATCTTCGACCGCTATGTGCGCGGTGAGAACGTGGGCGGCATCGTCGGGGCGGGGGTCGGTCTGAGCCTGGTGAAATGGGTGGCCGAACTGCACGGGGGCACGGTCGAAGTCCTGAGCCAGCCGCAGCAGGGCAGCCGCTTCATCCTCTGGCTGCCCCTGAACCCACCTTGACCGTGGCCTGCCGTGCCTGCGCAACGGCGGCCGTGCAAAAGAAACCCGCCTGGCCTCAGATGCGGCATCATGTCCGTGTCCGTCAGGCCCTCAGCGGTTTGGCGGCCCTGCCTGCCACCCGCCCACTTCACGATGCCCCTGAATCCACACACCAAGATCCTGAACCGCCTGCAACGCGCCCACGGCCACCTCAAGAGCATCATCGCCATGATCGAGGACGGCCGCGAATGCCTGGACATCGCCCAACAGCTGCAGGCGGTCGAGACGGCCATCGGCAACGCCAAGAAAGCCCTGGTGCATGAGCACATCGAGCATTGCCTCGAACACTCCGTGCGGCAGGGCCCGGAATCCGCCCAGGCCACCATCCAGGAGTTCAAGGAGATCACCAAGTACCTGTGACAACTGACGGCTCTCAGGCCGATCGCGGCATTGCCAAAGGCCCAGGCAGGCTGCATCATGGCAGCCGGCATCGACCACGCCAGGGGGCAGTGAGGCCCCGAATCGTTGCACCATCAACGGACCGCCCATGACCACGCCCCATCCGTCCCGGAACGCCGGCCAGCCCAGCCCAAGCCGTGCCCTCCCTGGCCTTGTAGGAGGCTCATGAGCACCCCCGTGCGCCCATGGTGCCGCCTTGCCGGCCTGCTGGGTCTGCTGGGCCTGTACACCGGTCTGGCACTGGGCGCTGCGCCGGCGCCGGCCCCACCCCAGTCCCCGCCCCCCGCCCCGATGCAGATGCCAGGCAGCGGCCCCCCGACCGAGCCCGGCAGGTCCGTCATCTACCTGGCGTCCGATTTCCGCAATGGCGGGGTGACCGGTGTCTACCGGGCCTTGGAGGAGGCCGCCCGCCTGACCCGCTGGCAGGTGCACGCCGAAGACGGCGGCGGCGCCAGCGAACGGATCGGCCAGCAATTCAGCCAGGCGCTGGACCGTCACCCCGACGCCCTGGTCCTGGGAGGCTTCGACCCCCTGGCCTACCCGGAACAGACCCGCATGGCCGCCCGCTTGCACGTGGTGCTCGTGGGCTGGCATGCCGCCCAGAATCCGGGGCCTGGCGCCGGGTTGTTCTACAACGTCTCCACCGACCCGGCCGACGTCGCCCGCATGGCGGCCGACTTCGTGCTCGACGATGCGCGGCGCCGGCAAAAGCCGGTCGGCGTGGTCATCTTCAATGACGACCAGTTCTCGGTGGCCAACACCAAGACCCAGGCCATGAAGAAGCGCATCGAGGCCTGCGAGGATGCGCCGCGCTGCCAGGTGCTTGCGGTCGAGAACATCCGGATCTCCGAGGCCGGCGAGCGGATTCCCGAACGGGTGCCCCAGCTGTCACGGCAGTTCGGCCCGGCCTGGACCCATTCCCTGGCCATCAACGACATCTATTTCGACAGCATCAATTTCCCCTTGCTCGAAGCCGGTCGGCCCGACATTGTCAATGTCTCCGCCGGGGACGGTTCGATCAAGGCCCTGTCACGCATCCGTTCGGGCCGCTCGCAACAGGCCGCCACCGTGGCCGAGCCGCTGAGCCTGCAGGGCTATCAATTGCTCGATGAGATCAACCGCGCCCTCCAGGGTGTCGGCCCGAGCGGCTACGTGCCCCAAGCCCTGCTGGTGGTCGCGCCGGGCCCGGCCGAGGCGCAGCCGCCACTGGATGCGGTCGTCGACAAACTCAAGAAGCGCTACCTGTCGAGCTGGCTCGGCAGGCCATGATCCATTTTGCGGGCCCGTCCAGCGCATAAACTCTGGGCATCCTTTTTGCCCCGATTTTTTCCAGCGCCCGTCACCCCGAGTCCATCGCCCCAGCCACGACACATGCAAGAGAATCCCTCGCGACCGTCCCGGCCACTTGCTGCACCCGCACACTGGCTGGCCCGGCTGAAGGTCAGCAGCCTGAGCGCGGGCATTCTCCTGGCCATGACACTGGGTCTGGTCCTGCCGGCCATCATCGGCGCCCTGATGTTGAGCGAGTTCCGGCGCCAGCAGCTCGATGTCGAACGCCAGCACTACCTGAACGACAAGATGGAGGTGATGGCCCGTGTGCTGGCCGAGCCGCTGTGGAATTTCGACATGGACGCGGTCCAAACCATCGGCGACACGGTGATGCTGGACCCCGAGGTCACCGCCTTCCAGGTCACCGACCCGCAATCCAAGGCCTTCCTGCAACTGAACGACCCCTCGCGCCATCTGGGGCAGAGCACCCGCCTCGTGCGAGAAATCGTGCGCCAGGGCGAGACCCTGGGCCTGGTGCAGCTCGAGATCGACGACGGGCTGCGCCAGAGCAGCCTGAACCGCGACCGCCGCTTCTTCCTGGCCCTGCTCGGCGGCCAGTTCCTGCTGGGCCTGCTGCTGGTCTATCTGTCGCTGCGCCGCCGGGTCCTGCACCCGCTTGAAAGGTTGACGGCCTTTTCGTCGGAGCTCGCGCAAGGGCACCTGGACACCCCGATCACCCTGGAGAGCCTCGACGAGATCGGACAGCTGGCCCGCCAGCTCGACCGCATGCGCAGCGACCTGAACGCCTCATTTGCCGAGAAGAGCGCCATTCTCGACAACATCCGCGTCGGCGTCGTCTTCGTCAGGCAACGACGCATCGTCTTGGCCAACCACGCGGCCGACCTCATCTTCGGCACCCAGCCCGGCGGGTTGCTGGGCCGCAGCACCCAGGACATCTACCTCTCGGAGCAACAGTCGGAACAGGTCGCGACCGCGGCCTACCGCCAGATCGCCGAGCCCGGCGGTTTCTTCGAAGCCGAGTTGCAGCTGCGGCGCCAGGACGGCGGCGAATTCTGGGCCCTGATGCGCGGCTCGGCACTGAACCCCAGGGCGGTCCAGGACGGCAGCGTCTGGATCTTCGAAGACATCACCGCCCGGCGCCAGGCCTCGGAGCAACTGCGGCTGTCGGCCACGGTGTTCGAGAACACCGCCGATGCCGTCGTCATCACCGATGCGCACCATGCCATCGTGGCCGTCAACCGCAGCTTTTCACGCATCACAGGCTACGGCTTCGCCGATGTGGCCGGACAGACCCTGGAACTGCTGCGCTCCGAACGCAGCGACCCCGAACTCTACCCCCGCATGCGCCGGACCCTGGACCACCAGCATTTCTGGGAAGGCGAGATCTGGGCCCGCAAGCAGTCCGGCGAACCCTTCATCGCCACCTTGACCATGACGGCCGTGCTCGATGAAGACCTGAGCATCAACCACTACGTGGGGGTCTGCCAGGATGTGACCGACAAGAAGGCCACCGAACGCGAAATCCGCTTTCTGGCCTCCCACGACACC
>JAFAMV010000107.1 GCA_019233055.1 Curvibacter sp. | reverse complement strand
CGCGCCCCCAGCGCAGCCGGCCCTCGTAGATGTGCTTGTCCGACGAACCCATGATGCGGTGGTGCCACAGCCAGGCCTTGCTGTCGTAGATGCAGAACGTCTCCCAGCCCTTCATCCAGGCCATGTGCACGTCGATGCCATCCCAGGACAGATGCTGCACGAAACCGCCGATGTCTTCGAAGGCGTGGCGCTTGTAGAGCTTGAACTGGCCGGCGACCTGCTCGGCGATGTGGCTCTCCTCGATGTAGCGCTCGCCCTCGTGCCGATAGACCTTGCCCGAGACCGCCGCCAGCTTGGGATTGGCCTGCAGGCGCGACACCATGCGCTCCAGGTACAGGGGGCCGAAAGACATGTCGCCGTCGAGCTTGGCGATGTATTCATAGTCGGCATGCACGATGTGCTCCATGCCGAAGTTGAAGGCCGCCACGACGCCGCCACCCAGTTTGCGGAAACCCCGGTTCTGGCGCGGCACCAGCCGGATGAAGGGGTAGCGCTCGGCATACTCGCGCACGATGTCGGGGGTTTCGTCGGACGAGCCATCGTCCACCAGGATCCACTCCACCGGACGCCAGGTCTGGGCCACCATCGAATCCATGGTCAGCCGCAGGTACTTGGCCTCGTCGCGGACAGGCGAGATCACCACCAGGGGGATGATCTTGGGATCGACCGCAGGTGGTGCCTCCACCGGCTCCAGGGCCATGCTCGGGTTTGAATGCATCGGGGACATCAGATCGGGTTCGCTATACCGGCCACGCCAGGACGACAGGTCCGGGCCGCCTCAAGCTTCCGACCCAAGGCATCTGCGAATCATTTTACAGTTGGCAACAATATCGATTTCCGCCATCCTGCCGAGCTTTCATGACACTTGTCACGCCCGCCGTCGAAGAAACGCTGCCCCCCCTGAGCGTCGCCCGGCTGCGCATCGCCGCGCTGCAGGCGCGCTTGCACCAGGCCGGCCAGACCCTGCGCCCGCCGCCGCCCGAACCGCAGACCTGCTGCGGGCGCGGCTGCCAGGGCTGCGTCTGGGAGGGCTTCCACGATGCCCTGGCCTTCTGGTTCGAGGACGCCGAATCCCTGCTGGCCGCCATGCCGTCAAGCTCCCCTGCCCCAGCCCCATGACTGAGAACACCACCACCCCAAGCCGCCAGACCTGCTTCACCGTGCGGGTCGAATTCGGCGACTGCGACCCCGCCGGCATCGTCTGGTTCCCGAACTTCTTCCGCTGGATCGATGCCGCCTCGCGCCATTTCTTCAGCGAGTGCGGCGTGCCGCGCTGGGAGGAGACCGAGCGCAGCCTCGGGGTGCTCGGCACCCCGCTCGTGGACACCCAGGCCCGCTTCGTCAAGACCGCGAGCTATGGCGACACGCTGCAGATCCACACCACGGTCGCCGAGTGGCGCGGCAAGAGCTTTGTGCAGGCCTACCGCGTCTGCCGTGGCGAAGAGCTGATCCTCGAATGCCAGGAGGTGCGCATCTTCGCGGCACGGCGCACGGACGGCGGCAACGGGGTGCGCGCCGTGCCCATCCCGCCGCAGATCCGGGCCTTGTGCGAAGCCGCTCAGGCCTGAGGCCGCTGCCCGATCTCGTAGTTGGCCAATCGCTCGAGCGAGCGCACCAGGGCCGAGTGGTCCCAGCCCTGCCCGCCCTGGGCGACACAGGCGCTGAACAGCTGCTGGGCCTGGGCGGTGCCGGGCAGGGCCACCCCGAGCTTGCGCGCGCTGTCCAGGGCCAGGCCCAGGTCCTTCTGGTGCAGACCGATGCGGAAGCCCGGGTCGAAGGTGCGGCGGATCATGCGCTCGCCATGCACCTCGAGGATGCGCGACGAGGCGAAGCCGCCCAGCAGGGCCTGGCGCACCTTGGCCGGGTCGGCGCCAGCCTTGGCCGCGAACACCAGGGCCTCGGCCACCGCCGCGATGTTCAGCGCCACGATGATCTGGTTGGCCACCTTGGTGGTCTGGCCGGCGCCGTTGGGCCCCACCAGGGTGATGTTCTGCCCCATCAGATCGAACAGGGGCCGGGCCCGCGCGAAGGCGGCCTCAGGACCACCGACCATGATCGACAGCGTGGCGTTGCGCGCCCCCACCTCGCCGCCCGACACCGGCGCATCGAGGTAGTCGCAGCCGTGCTTGTTGACCCGGCGGGCGAAGTCTTCGGTGGCCTGCGGCGAGATCGAGCTCATGTCGATCACCAGCTTGCCCGGGCTCAGGCCCAGCAGCACGCCGTCGTCGTCGAACAGGACCTGCTCGACATCGGGCGTGTCGGGCACCATAACGAAGATGATGTCGGCCCGCTGGGCCACCCCACGCGCGGTGGTGCACTGGGTGGCGCTGCTGTCGGCGATGGCCTCGGGCACCTTGCCGCGGGTGTGCACGAAGAGCTGGTGCCCCGCCTTGATGAGGTTGGCGCACATCGGGGCGCCCATGATGCCCAGACCGATGAAGCCGAGCTTGAGGGGGGATGGATTGCTCATTGGAAAAGTCTCCTTGGATTGAAACGGAATGCCGGGGCGGGCCGGTCGGGGCTCAGCCGCCGAAGGCGCGGCGCCAGCCCAGGCCGGCCTCGGTGGTGGCGGCGGGCTTGTATTCGCAGCCGATCCAGCCGCTGTAGCCGATGCGGTCGATGTAGGGCAGCAGCCAGGCGTAGTGGATCTCGCCGCTGCCGGGTTCGTGGCGCCCCGGGTTGTCGGCCAGCTGGATGTGGCCGATGCGCGCCAGGTGCTTCTGCAAGGTGCCGGCCAGCTCGCCTTCGACACGTTGCGCGTGGTAGATGTCGTACTGCACCAGGGCGTTGGGCGCACCGACCTCGTCGAGCAGGGCCACGGCCTGCTCGGTGCGGGTGAGGTAGAAGCCGGGGATGTCGCAGGGGTTGATCGGCTCGATCAGCAGCCGCAGGCCGGCCTCGCGCAGCTCGGCCGCCGCAAAGCGCAGGTTCTCGACCACGGTGCGGTGCAGGGTGGCCGCGTCGACACCGGCCGGCGCCTTGCCGATCAGGCAGTTGAGCTGGAACACGCCCAGGGCCCGGGCGTAGCGGATGGCGTCGGCCACACCGGCGCGGAATTCAGCCACCCGCGCCGGGTCGCAGGCGATGCCGCGGTCGCCGGCCTCCCAGTCGCCGGCGGGCAGGTTGTGCAGCACCAGGGTCAGGCCGTGCTCATCGAGGCGGCGGCGGATCTCGTCGGCCTCGTAGGCATAGGGGAAGAGGAACTCCACCGCCTGGAACCCGGCCTGGGCGGCGCGGGCGAAGCGGTCGAGAAAAGGCACTTCGGTGAACAGCATGCTGAGGTTGGCAGCAAAACGGGGCATGTCGGGGTCTCCTTGGATGGGGGCTGGGCTCAGTCGATCTGGGCCAGGGCGGTGGGCACGTCGGCGGCGGCGCCGGCGAGCTCTTCGAATTCATGGATGGCATCGATCTCGGTGCCCATGGCGATGTTGGTCACGCGCTCGAGGATCACCTCGATCACCACCGGCGTGCCATGTGCCGCCATCCAGGCCTCGGCCTGCTGCACCGCCGGCGCGAACTCTTCGGGGCGATGCACCCGCAGGCCCTTGCAGCCCAGGCCCTCGACCACCTTCATGTGGTCGACGCCGTAGCTGCGCGCCGGCTCGTCGGGGTCGGTGTTGAGGTTCTCGAAGCCGAGCTGCACGCAGTAGTCCATCGAGAAGCTGCGCTGCGCCTGGCGGATCAGGCCGAGGTAGCTGTTGTTGACCACCACATGGATGTAGGGCAGCTTGAACTGGGCCCCCACTGCCAGCTCCTCGATCATGAACTGGAAGTCGTAGTCGCCCGACAGCGCCACGATGCGCCGCGAGGGATCGGCGGCGCGCACGCCGAGGGCCGCCGGCAGCGTCCAGCCCAGCGGGCCCGCCTGGCCGCAGTTGATCCAGTGGCGCGGCTGGTAGACGTGCAGGAACTGCGCCGCCGCGATCTGCGACAGGCCGATGGTCGACACATAGCAGACGTCCTTGCCGAAGGCCCGGTTCATGCACTGGTAGACCCGCTGGGGTTTCATCGGCACCTGGTCGAAATTCGTCTTGCGCAGGAAGTCGACGCTGTTCTTGCGGGCCCGGCATTCGGCCACCCAGGCCGAGCGGTCGCGCAGGCGGCCGGCCTGCTGCCATTCGCGCGCCACCTGCAGCAGCAGGGTGATCGCCGCACCGGCGTCCGAGACGATGCCGTAGTCGGGGGCGAAGACGCGACCGATCTGGGTCGGCTCGATGTCGATGTGGACGAACTTGCGGCCCCGGGTGTAGACCTCGACCGAGCCGGTGTGCCGGTTGGCCCAGCGGTTGCCGATGCCCAGCACGAAGTCGCTGGCCAGCAGGTTGGCATTGCCGTAGCGCTGGCTGGTCTGCAGACCGCACATGCCCACCATCAGCGGGTGGTCGTCGGGGATGGTGCCCCAGCCCATCAGCGTCGGGATCACCGGCACGTCCAGCAGTTCGGCCAGTTGCACCAGGGCGGCCGAGGCGTCGGCGTTGACCACCCCGCCGCCCGAGACCAGCAGCGGACGCTCGGCCTCGTTGAGCATCTGCAGCGCCTTCTCCACCTGGGCCCGGGTGGCCTGCGGCTTCCAGGCCGGCAGTGGCTGGTAGGTGTCGGGGTCGAATTCGATCTCGGCCAGCTGCACATCGATGGGCAGGTCGATCAGCACCGGGCCGGGGCGGCCCGAGCGCATCAGGTGGAAGGCCTGCTGGAAGGCGCCCGGCACCTGGGCGGGCTCGAGCACCGTGGTGGCCCACTTGGTCACCGGCTTGACGATGGCGCTGATGTCCACCGCCTGGAAGTCCTCTTTGTGCAGCCGCGAGCGCGGGGCCTGGCCGGTGATGCACAGGATCGGGATCGAATCGGCGCTGGCCGAATACAGCCCCGTCACCATGTCGGTGCCGGCCGGTCCGCTGGTGCCGATGCACACCCCGATGTGGCCGGCCACCGCGCGGGTATAGCCTTCGGCCATGTGGGCCGCGCCTTCGACATGGCGGGCCAGGATGTGGCCAATGCCCCCATGCGCCTTCAGTGCCGCATAGAGCGGATTGATCGCTGCCCCCGGCACCCCGAAGGCGACGCTCACGCCCTCTTTTTCAAGAATCCGGACTGCAGCCTCGACTGCCTTCATTTTTGCCATCGTCATCTCCTGTGGAAGGCCTTGAATCTAGGCGGGTGCTCCCGGATGCGGAAGACGACGGCAGGCCATAAAATTTATTCCATCCAAGAATGAATGAGCCTGAGCGATGGATCGATTCGAAGCCATGAACCTCTATGTCCGGGTGGTCGAGACCGGCAGCTTCACCAAGGTGGCGCAGGAGTTCGGCACCACCCAGCCCACGGTCACCAAGCAGGTCGCCGCCCTCGAGGAACGGCTGGGGGTGCGCCTGCTCAACCGCAACACGCGCGGCGTCAGCCTGACCGAGCCCGGCGCGCTCTACTACGAGCGCTGCAAGGCCATCGTGGGCCAGGTGGGCGAGGCCGAAGACCTGGTCAAGGGCCGGCAGACCCAGCTCAGCGGCCAGCTGCGTGTGGGCAGTTCGGTCGCTTTCGGACGACGCGTGGTGGTGCCACTGGTGCTCGAATTCATGAAACGCAACCCGCAGGTGCAGCTGGACCTGAGCTTCGACGACCGCTACACCGACCTGGTGGCGCAGGGCATCGATGTGGCCATCCGCCTGGGCAAGCTGGCCGATTCAGGGCTCGGCGCCCGCAGCCTGGGCCAGAACCCCTGGGTGCTGGTGGCCTCGCCGGCCTACCTGAAGCGGCGCGGCACGCCGCGCAAGCCGGCCGAACTGCGGCTGCACGATGCCCTGATCTACAGCAGCGTGCAGGGCAACGATTTCTGGCGCCTGCACACCGCGGCGGGCGACATGGTCAGCGTGGCGCTGACCGCACGGCTGCGCTCCAACAACCTGTCGGCCCTGCTGGCGGCCGCGCGCCAGCACATGGGCGTGGCCGCCCTGCCCCGCTATGTGGCGGCCGATTCACTGGCTTCGGGCCGGGTGGTCGAGCTGCTCAAGAGCTGCCAGTTGCCCGAACAGGAGATCCACGCGGTCTTCCCCTCGCCACGCCTGGTGCCGCAGAAGGTGTCGGCCTTCGTGGCCTTTCTCCAGGGCCGTTTCGAGGGTCGCTGGTGGGAAGACCTCAAGGCCTGAACACCACCCGCGACGCATGAAACCGGCGCGCAGGCCAGGTTTCAAGGGGCCGCGGAGCCGGCTTCGCCGGGCCGCCGGGTGCGCCCCTGGAGGGGGATGGAACCTCCACACGCTGTGAGGAAGTTCCATCGGGGTGGTTTCATTTCAACACCAGGATGGCCCGGAAGTCGTTCACATTGGTGTGGGTCGGTCCGGTGATCACCAGGTCGCCCAGCCTTTCGAAGTAGCCGTAGGCGTCGTTGCGGTCCAGGTACTGGTCGATGCGCTGCCCCAGCGCCTGCGCGCGGGCCAGGGTGTCCGGCGCCACCCGGGCGCCGGCGTTGTCCTCGACGCCATCGATGCCGTCGGTGTCTGCCGCCAGCCCCCAGACCCCGGGCTGACCCTGCAGCGCCTGGGCCAGTCCGAGGCAGAACTCGCCGGCGCGCCCGCCGCGCCCACGCGGCGTGCCGGGCGCCTGCGGGCGGATGGTGACCGTGGTCTCGCCACCCGACAGGATCACGCAGGGCGGCGCAAAAGGCTGGCCGTGCTGCGCCACCGAGCGTGCGAGCGCGGCATGCACCTTGCCCACCTCGCGCGATTCGCCCTCCATCTCGTCGGACAGCACATGGACGGCCAGGCCGGCGGCGCGCGCCGCCTCGGCTGCAGCCTCCAGCGACTGGCGCGGCGTGGCGATCAGCTCGACATGCTGGCCCGCGAACACGGCATCGCCGGGCTTGGGGGTCTCGAGCCGGCCGTCCTCCAGCGCCTGGCGCACCGGCGCCGGCACGTCGATGCGGTAACGCGCCAGGATGGCCAGGGCCTCGGCGCAGCTGCTGGCGTCGGGCACCGTGGGGCCGCTGGCGATCACCGACGGGTCGTCGCCGGGCACATCGCTGATGGTCAGGGTGAGCACCCGCGCCGGCGCGCAGGCGGCCGCCAGGCGCCCGCCCTTGATGCGCGAGAGGTGCTTTCGCACGCAGTTCATCTCGGAGATGCTGGCGCCGCTTTCAAGCAGGGCACGGTTGATGCGGCGCTTCTCCTCCAGGCCCAGGCCCTCGG
This sequence comes from Curvibacter sp., assembly GCA_019233055.1. Classification (GTDB taxonomy): domain Bacteria; phylum Pseudomonadota; class Gammaproteobacteria; order Burkholderiales; family Burkholderiaceae_C; genus Curvibacter. The sequence goes on along the minus strand of JAFAMV010000107.1, from coordinate 8,093 downwards.
CGGGCAGGGTCAGCAGGGCCGAACCGCCGCCGGAGATCAGGCACAGCACCAGGTCGTCGGCGGTGAGTCCCTCGGTCAGGGCCAATATGCGTTCAGCCGCCGCCATGCCGGCCGCATCGGGCACCGGGTGGGCCGCCTCGACCACCTCGAGGCGTTGCGGCAGGCCCGCCGGACGCGGCGGGATGTGGTGGTAGCGCGTGACCACCAGGCCCGACAGGGGCGCATCGGCCGGCCACAGCGCCTCGAGGGCCTGGGCCATGGAGGCCCCGGCCTTGCCCGCCCCCAGCACCAGGGTCCGGCCCTTGGGCGGCGCCGGCAGATGGCGCGCCAGGCCCTGCAGGGGCAGCGCGCGCTGCACCGCCACCGCATAGAGGTGCTCCAGGAAGGCCAGAGGCTGTTCGGTGGGGCTGGGGACGGAATCCGTCGAAGGGAGTGAGGGTGTGTGTGTCATGCCGAAAATTGTGCCGCGCGGGGCCGCCATGGTGCAGGGGACCGATGTTAAAACTGCTTTGCACCGGGGCGCCCCGTCACGGTCTTGTCATTTCGGCAAGCCACACTCACGGTTTGCTCAATTGCCGGGATACCGTTTTGAACCAGAGCCCACAGGAAACCCATGCCCTGGCCCGGGTCGATACGCCCTCGGGCGGCTTGAGCATCGCCCCCGGCAGGCTGGCCCTGCTGATGGAGGCCGGCGCGCTGCATTGCGTCTTCCAGCCCATCGCCGATCTGCGCAGCGGCAGCATCTTCGGCCACGAGGCCCTGATCCGGGGCCCGGCCAACACCGCCTGGCACCGCCCCGACGCCCTGCTGGCCATGGCCCAGCAGGAAGAGCTGCTGCACGAATTCGAACTGTTCTGCGTACAGACCGCATTGGAACAATGGGGGCGCCTCGGCGAACCCGGTCGGCTGTTCGTCAACATCAGCGCCGATGCCCTGGTGCATGCGGTCAGCCAGCAGGGCCCCGAATCGCTGCTCGACGCCGCCCGGCGTTGTGGCGTGTCGCCACGCATGCTGGTGCTGGAGATCACCGAACACGAGCGCGTCGGCGACATGGCCCTGCTGCACCAGACGGTGCGCCACATCCACGCCGCCGGCGTCACCCTGGCCCTGGACGACTTCGGCGACGGCCGCTCCAGCCTGCGTCTGTGGTCGGAGGTGAAACCGGCCTACGTGAAGATCGACAAGTACTTCACCCGCGAACTCGGCGAGCGCACCGAATGCCTGCAGGTGGTGCATGCGCTCAAGGGCATCGCCGAGGTCTTCGGCTCGGTGCTGATCGCCGAGGGCATCGAGACGCGCGACGACCTGCGCATGCTGCGCGACGTGGGCATCCCCTATGGCCAGGGCTACCTGCTGGGCCTGCCCGAGCAGGCCGTGCACAAAGAGATCCTGACGCAGGCACTGGAGGTGATCCGGGACAGCCGCGTCTCGGTGCTGCCGCAGTTGCAGCAGACCTCGCGCCCCGGCGTGCTGCGGCACCTGCCGGTGATCCAGGCGCCGGCGGCGGACCTCCACACCAGCAACAATGAGCTGGCGGAGATGTTCAAGAAGCGCCCCGAGCTGCACGCCATGGCCGTCGTCGACCAGGGGCGGCCGGTGGCGCTGATCAACCGCCAGCAGTTCATGAACCATTACGCGACGCTGTATTTCCGCGAAGTGCATGGTCGCAAGCCCTGCCTGGCCTACGCCAACCATTCGCCCCGGGTGGTCGAGCTCGACTACGACGTCGACGAACTGGTGGGCATCCTGACCTCGCAGGACCAGCGCTACCTCAGCGACGGCTTCATCGTCACCGACAACGGGCGCTATGTGGGCCTGGGCACCGGCGACCAGCTGGTGCGCTCGGTGACCGAGGCCCGCATCGAGGCGGCACGCCATGCCAACCCGCTGACCTTCCTGCCCGGCAACATCCCGATCAGCATGCACATCGACCGCCTGCTGGAAAGCGGCACCGAATTCGTCGCCTGCTATGCAGACCTGAACAACTTCAAGCCCTTCAACGACCTCTACGGCTACTGGCGCGGCGACGAGATGATCCGCCTGGTGGCCCGGCTGTGCGTGCAGCACTGCGATGCGCGGCGCGACTTCGTCGGGCATGTGGGCGGCGACGATTTCATGATCCTTTTCCAGAGCAGCAACTGGCAGCGCCGCTGCGAGCAGATCGTCGAGGAGTTCGCCACCGAGGCCCTGAACCTGTTCGACGAAGCGGCCCGCCAGGCCGGCGGCATCCGGGCCGAAGACCGCCACGGCGTGATGCGCTTCTTTCCGTGCACCACGCTGTCGATCGGCGCGGTGCGCATCCAGCGTGGCGACTTCCGCTCGGCCGAGCAGGTCGCCAACGAGGCCGCGCTGGCCAAGCACGAGGCCAAGCACCAGGGCAGCGGCCTGCACATCCGACTGCGCCAGGGCCAATAGGCCCAAGGCACATGGGGAAGAAAGAACCCTGACTCAGCGCCGGCCCAAGGCGGTGACCGCCAGTTGCAGGGCCAGGCGGTTGTGCCGCTCGATCAAGGGAGGCAGGTCGAGACTGCAGAGCTGTCCGTCGCGCACCACCACCCGGCCATGGACCACGGTGTGGCGGGCCTTGGGGCTGGCGCACAGCAGCAGGGCACCGACCGGGTCATGCACCGCGCCGCCGGCCATGTCCAGCGTGCCCAGATCGAACACCGCCAGATCGGCGCACTGGCCCGGTGCCAGGCTGCCGATGTCGGGCCGGCCCAGCACCTCGGCCCCGCCCCGGGTGGCCAGGGCCAGGGCGTCGCGGGCCGTCATCTCGGCGGGGCCATGGTCGCAGCCGAAGGGCTCCAGGGCACGCCCCACGCGCGCCAGCAGCAGGGCCTGGCGGGCTTCGTTGAGCATCTGCGCACCGTCGTTGCTGGCGCTGCCGTCCACCCCCAGGCCGACCGGCACCCCGGCGTCGAGCATGCGCCGCACCGGTGCGATGCCCGAGGCCAGCCGCATGTTGCTGCAGGGGCAGTGGGCCACCCCGGTGCGGGTGCGGGCGAACAGCGAGATGCCGGCCGCATCGAGCTTCACGCAGTGGGCATGCCAGACATCCGACCCCACCCAACCCAGTTGCTCGGCGTATTCGGCCGGCGTGCAGCCGAACTTCTCACGGCTGTAGGCGATGTCGTGGTCGTTCTCGGCCAGATGGGTGTGCAGCCGCACCCCCTGGGTGCGGGCCAGCAGCGCCGACTCGCGCATCAGATCGCGGCTGACACTGAAGGGGGAACAGGGCGCCAGCGCGACCTGGACCATGGCGCCCGGGCGGGCGTCATGCCAGCGCTCGATCAGGCGCTGGCTGTCGCGCAGGATAGCGGCCTCGTCCTCGACCACCTCGTCGGGCGGCAGGCCGCCCTGCGAACGGCCCACGCTCATGCTGCCCCGGGTGGCCACGAAACGCATGCCGATGGCCTGGGCCGCCTCGATGCTGTCGTCCAGCCGCACCCCGTTGGGGTAGATGTAGAGGTGATCGCTGCTGGTGGTGCAGCCGCTGAGCAGCAGCTCGGCCATGGCCACCTGGGTCGACACCCGCACCATCTCGGGCGTGAGTCCGGCCCAGATCGGGTAGAGCCCCTGCAGCCACGAGAACAGCTCGGCATCCTGCACCGCCGGGATCGCGCGGGTCAGCGTCTGGTACATGTGGTGGTGGGTGTTGACCAGGCCCGGCGTGACCAGGCAGCCGGCCACATCGATCACCTCATCGGCGCTGGCGGGCAGGTCGGCCGCCGGGCCGATGGCTTCGATGAAGCCGTCGCGGATCAGGACCGAGGCATCGGCCAGCTCGCGGCGCTGCGCGTCCAGAGTGGCCACGCAGCGCGCGCCGCGCAACAGCAGCGTCGTCATGGATGGGTGGGCGCGCCCGCGTTGAACCAGGCGCCGATCAGGGCGCGCTCGTCGTCGGTGATGCCGGTGGCGTTGTTCATCGGCATGATCTTGGTCACCACCGCCTGCTGGTAGATCTGTTGCGCATGCAGCTGGACCTGCTCGGGCGAATCCAGGCGCACATTCTTCATCTGCACCGCCTCGCCGTGGCACATGTAGCAGCGCTGCGACAGCACCTTCTGCAGGGCCGGATAACCGGGTGCCGCCGAAGTGGAGGCCTGCGCCGTCGCCGCCGGCACGGCGGCGGCGGACGCCGCCTGGGGCGCCGGCCTGAGCCAGACGATCAAGGCCAGCAGCACCACGACGCCCACCGCCGCATAGGGCCAGGGATGCGCATTGCGGCCCAGCTTGTGGCCGTGGCGCATGACGAAGAACTGGCGGATGGCCGCGCCGGCGAACATCATGCCGATCAGCACCAGCCAGTTCTGCGGGTGGGTGTAGGTGAAGCTGTAGTGGTTGGACAGCATGGCGAACAGCACCGGCAGCGTGAAATAGGTGTTGTGCACGCTGCGCTGCTTGCCGCGCTTGCCATGGATGGGATCGACCGGCCGGCCGTCCTTGATCTGCTGCACCACGGTGCGCTGGCCCGGGATGATCCAGAAGAACACGTTGGCGCTCATGGTGGTGGCGATCATGGCGCCCATCAGCAGGAAGGCCGCACGGCCCGCGAACCAGTGGCAGGCCAGCCAGGCGGCGATGCAGACCAGCACCAGCACCAGGGCGCCGACGATCGAGTCGCCGTTCTTGCGCTGGCCGAAGACGCGGCAGATGCCGTCGTACAGCAGCCAGAACGCCACCAGAAAGCCCAGGGCCACGACCACGGCCTCGCCGGGCGCCCAGTCCATGCGCGATTTGTCGATCAGGTAGGTGCCCGCGCTCCAGAGGTAGGAGATGGTGAACAGCGAGAAGCCCGACAGCCAGGTGCTGTAGCTCTCCCAGTAGAACCAATGCAGATGCCCTGGCAGCTTGGGCGGCGAGACCGCGAACTTCACCGGATGGTAGAAGCCGCCGCCGTGCACGGCCCAGAGTTCTCCGCTCACGCCCTGGCGCTTCAGGTCCTCATCCACCGGCGGGGTGAGGCTGCTGTCCAGGAAGACAAAGTAGAACGAGGACCCCACCCAGGCGATGGCGGTGATGACGTGGACCCAGCGCAGCAGCAGATTGGCCCAGTCGAGAAAATAGCTTTCCATTCTCAACTCCGATGTCCAGGACACGCCTTGGACAGTCTGAATACCTGCTCACCACTGCGGGCGCTGTGAGCAGAGGTTGGGGCCGCGGCCATGGATTTCTTGAGAACCCCAGCTCCGCTGCGACCTGACACATGGACCGTGGATCGGTCCGGGAAGAAAGTGTATACAGTTTTTGAGAACCAAACGATGGCAAAACACGGGTCGGCCATCAGGGCTTACCCTGGTTGGACTCCAGCAATAACTGTGCCGCCACCGCCACCGCAATCACCTCGGGCTGCTTGCCGGAGATGCCCGGGATGCCGATGGGGCAGCGGATGCGGGCCAGTTCCTCGCTGCTGAAGCCGCGCTCGGCCAGGCGGTGACGGAAGGTGGCCCACTTGCTGCGGCTGCCGATCAGGCCGACAAAGGGCAGATCGGCCTGCTCGCGCTGCCGGCGCAGGCAGGCTGCCACGATGTCCAGGTCTTCGGCATGGCTGAAACTCATGATCAGCACCTGGGAGCCGGTCTCCAGTCCCGGCACGGCGTGCTGCACCGGTTCGGAATGCTCGGCCTCGACGGTGTCGGGCAGCTCGGCCGGGAAGATGCCGTCGCGGCTGTCGATCCAGCGCACCCGGAACGGAAGGCGCGCCAGCACCCGCACCAGGGCATGCCCGACATGGCCGCCGCCGAACAGGGCCAGCGGCTGGCCCTGCGGGCTCAGTTCGGCCCTCAGGCGGCCGGCATCGGCCTCGCCCACGCGGTCCAGGGACAGCTGCACCACGCCGCCACAGCACTGCCCCAGGCTGGGGCCCAGGGCATGGCGCTGGGCCAAGGGCCAGACCGTGGCCGGGCTGCGCAGGCCCTCGCGGGCAGCCATGATGGCCACCAGCTCCAGGTGCCCGCCGCCGATGGTGCCCAGCACCGCCTCGGGCCACACCGCCATCCAGGCCCCGGTCTCGCGCGGCACCGAGCCCTGTGTGGCCACCACCCGCACCAGGCAGGCCGGCTCGTGCCGCAGGCGCCGGAGGAACAAGGACAGATCGCTCATGCTCCGGATTCTGCCGGCTGTCCAGCCGGCCCCTGGATCGCAAGGAAAAATTCGCTTGCACTTTCTTTGCAATCCGGAAATCGGTCGGGGCACCCGGGGCCATGCAAAATACCGCCATGAACGGCCGCAGCACCCCTCCCACCCCTCGTCAGACCCCCGAAGGCTTTCTGGGGCTGCTGCGCCGCCGCCCGGGCCTGGCGCTGTCAGCCCTGTGGGCGGCCCTGCTGGCCGCCTGCAGCTCGACGCCGCTGCCCGAATGGCACCCGCCGGCCACCGAAGGCAAGGCCCCGCCGCCCGACAGTGGCGTCAGCGGTGCCACCGAACTGCCCCAGCCGTCGCAGGCCAGCACGCCGCGGGCCTACCGCCAGGATGCGGCGGCCCATCTGTACCGGCTCAATGCCGATCGCATCTACAAAGGCAAGCTGCCGCCGATGCTCTATGCCATCGGCGTGCTGCAGGTCCACATCGACCGCCGGGGGCAGGTGACCGGCCTGCACTGGATGCGGGCCCCGAGCCAGGCCCCCGAGGTGGTGGCCGAGATCGAGCGCACGGTGCGCCGCGCAGCCCCCTACCCGGTGCCGGCCCGCCTGGGTCAGGTGGTCTACACCGACACCTGGCTGTGGGACGAAAGCGGCCGCTTCCAGCTCGACACGCTGACCGAAGGCCAACGCGGCGAGTGAGCTTAGAGCCTGTTCCATGTCTCCCACGGGTCGCGCAGCGGTCTTTTCGGGATGGGATGCAAGGCGCGGTGCGCCGTCGATAGCGCGGCTATCGACAAGTGCCGCAACGCCGCAGACCGCCCGAAAAGGCACTGCCCTTCGGGTTGGAGCGAAATCGGGCGATTGGATGCCCCGACTGCTTGCATGGGCACGAGCCCATGCGGCGCATCCGGGCCACCCACTCATCCCGATTGCGCTGCAACGCGGCCCGTGCGAGACATTGAACAGACTCTTAGGAGCCCCGGTAGGTCGAGTGGCTCCAGGGGCTGACCAGCAGCGGCACATGGTAGTGCTGATCGGTGTGGGCCACACCGAAGTCCAGTGACACGCGGTCCAGGAAGGGCGGCTCGGGCAGGTCGACGCCGCGCGAGCGGAAATAGGCCGCCACCTCGAACACCAGCCGGTAGGTGCCGGCCTTCAGGCTGTCGTTGTCGTACAGCGGGCCGTCCGAGCGGCCGTCCTTGTTCAGCACGAAACGACGCACCAGGGTCGCGCTGTCGCCCTCGGTGGTGTAGAGCGCCACCGCCATGCCGGCCGCCGGCGTGCCATGCATGGTGTCCAGAACATGTGTACTCAAGCCCATGGGTGATCCTTTGTTGGAAGAGCTATAAGGGAAATTTCGTAGACCAAAAGTGTATACACTTTTTGGACTTGAGGCTATCATGACCGGCATGGAAACCTCGACCACCCATTTCATCGTCGAAAGCCTGACCCGCGCCATCGTGGAGCACCGCCTGCTGCCGGGCACCAAGCTGGCCGAGCAGAAACTGGCCGATCACTTCGGCGTCTCGCGCACCCTGGTGCGCCAGGCCCTGTTCCAGCTGTCGCAGAACCGCCTGATCCGGCTCGAACCGGCGCGCGGCGCCTTTGTCGCGGCGCCCTCGGTGACCGAGGCGCGCCAGGTGTTCGCGGTGCGGCGCATGCTCGAGTCCGAGATGACCCGCGCCTTCGTGCAAGAGGTGACGCCGGCCAAGATCAAGGCGTTGCGCGAGCACGTGGCGCGCGAGAAGGCCGCCGTCGACCAGGGCGATGCCTCGGGGCGCACCGAGCTGCTGGGTGACTTCCATGTGCGCATGGCCGAACTCATGGGCAACGAGGTGCTGGCCCAGCTGCTGGGCGAGCTGATCTCGCGCTGTGCCCTGATCACCCTGATGTACCAGTCGGCCAGCGCGGCCGAGCATTCGCACGAAGAGCACGCCGAGATCGTCAAGGCGCTGGCGGCGCGCAACACCGAGCTGGCCGTGCAACTGATGCACGAACACCTGTCCCACG
>JAFAMV010000224.1 GCA_019233055.1 Curvibacter sp. | reverse complement strand
TGGCCAGGGCCGCAACTCGACGCCGGGCTGGCCGCCGGGCGCCATCCACGCCAGGGCGGAGGGGTCGTCGACCCAGAGGCGCACCTGTTCGCCCCGGCGGGCCAGTTCGGCGGCAAGACGCCAGCTGACGCCGAGGTCGCCGTGGTTGTCGATGACGGTGCAGAAGATGTCCCAGAGCATGGTGCGGATTGGTTGGCTGGCCTGGATTGTCGCCGCGACAGGCCACAATCACGGACATGTCGAATGTGCATTCCGAACAGCTTCTGTCCGAAGTGGCGGCTTTGCCGGCCCTGCCCGGCGTCTACAGGTATTTCGATGCGGACGGGCTCCTGCTGTACGTCGGCAAGGCCATCAATCTGCGACGGCGGGTGTCCAGCTATTTCCAGAAGGACCATGGGGGCACGCGCATCGGCCACATGGTCAGCAAGATCGCGCGGCTGGAGACGACGGTGGTCCGCTCCGAGGCCGAGGCCCTGCTGCTTGAAAACAACCTCATCAAGACGCAGAACCCCAAGTACAACATCCTGTTTCGCGACGACAAGAGCTATCCCTATCTGAAGCTGGCGGCCCATGCGTTTCCTCGCATGGCCTACTACCGGGGCGCGGTGGACAAGCGACATCACTATTTCGGGCCCTATCCCAGTGCCTGGGCGGTCAAGGAGACCATCCAACTGCTGCAGAAGGTGTTCCGCCTGCGCACCTGCGAGGACACGGTGTTCAACAACCGCACCCGTCCTTGCCTGCTCTACCAGATCAAGCGTTGTTCGGGGCCCTGTGTCGACCTGGTGTCGGCCGCCGACTACGCCCGCGATGTGCAGGATGCCGAGCGCTTCCTGCGCGGCGAGACCCAGGCGATGCTGGCCGAACTGGAGGCCCGCATGATGGGCCATGCCGAGCGCTTCGAATACGAGCTGGCGGCGGAGATCCGCAACCAGATGACGGCCCTGTCGCGCGTGCTGCACCAGCAGGCCATCGAAACCGCCGACGACCAGGATGTGGACATCCTGGCGGTGCGGGTCCAGGGCGGGCGGGCCTGTGTGAATCTGGCCATGGTGAGAGGCGGGCGCCACCTGGGGGATCGGGCGTATTTCCCGGTCCACGTCGAAGACGCGATGGCCGTGACGCTGGGGCATGAGTCAGAAGGCGGCACACCGGAGGAGGGCGAGCCGGCGTCGGTCGAGGTGCGGGTGCTGGAGGCCTTCATCGCCCAGCATTACCCCGCCGTGCAGCCGCCGCCCCTGCTGGTCACCTCGGTGGCGGTCTCCAAGGGCTTGCTGGCCCTGCTGTCCGAGCAGACCGGCAGCCGGGTGTCGGCGGTGCATCAGCCGCGCGAGCAGCGCCGCATCTGGCTGGAGATGGCGCAGAAGAATGCCGACATCCAACTGGCGCGACTGTTGTCCGAAGAGGGGTCGCAGCAGGCCAGGACGCGCGCCCTGGTCGACGCCCTGGACCTCGAGCCGGAAGATCTGGAGGTGTTCCGGATCGAGTGCTTCGACATCTCGCACACGGCGGGCGAGGCGACCCAGGCCTCCTGTGTGGTGTTCCATCACCACAAGATGCAGAGCAGCGAGTACCGGCGCTTCAACATCGAGGGCATCACCGGCGGGGACGACTATGCCGCGATGCGCCAGGTCCTGACCCGCCGCTACGCCCGCGTCGCCGAGGCCCTGCGCGAGGCCGGTGGTGCAGCGCCGGCGGCCGGGCAGGCGCGGTTGCCGGATCTGGTGCTGGTCGACGGCGGCAAGGGCCAGGTGAGCATGGCGCGCGAGGTGTTCGAGACCCTGGGGCTGGACCTGTCGGTGATCGTCGGGGTCGAGAAGGGCGAGGGGCGCAAGGTCGGCCTGGAGGAACTGGTGTTCGCCGATGGCCGCGACAAGGTCTATCTGGGGCGTGATTCGGCGGCCCTGATGCTGGTGGCCCAGATCCGGGACGAGGCGCACCGCTTTGCCATCACCGGCATGCGGGCCCAGCGGGCCAAGCTGCGCGTGGGAGGCGGGCAGCTCGAGGAGATTCCCGGCGTCGGGCCCAAGAAGCGGGCACGGCTGCTGCAACGCTTCGGCGGGGTGCGCGGCGTGGCCTCGGCCAGCGTCGAGGACCTGGCGACCGTGGAGGGCATCTCGCGCGAACTGGCTGAGGAGATTTACCGCGCCCTGCGCTGAAATCTGAGTGCCGATCTGTCCAGATCGGCGCTCAGGCATGACACAATCGCGCCATGTTTTTCACCATTCCGACCCTCATGACCTGGACGCGCATCGTCGCGATCCCCTTGATTGTCGGGGTGTTCTATTCGCCGCTCGATCCGGCCACACGCAACCTGATCGCCACGCTGATGTTCGTGGTGTTCGCCGCCACCGACTGGCTCGACGGTTTTCTGGCCCGCAAGCTGAACCAGACCTCCTCATTCGGGGCCTTCCTGGACCCGGTGGCCGACAAGTTCCTGGTCTGCGCCTCGCTGCTGGTGCTGGTGCATCTGCGGCGCGCCGATGTGTTCGTCGCGCTGATCATCATCGGGCGCGAGATCGCCATCTCGGCCCTGCGTGAATGGATGGCCCAGATCGGTGCCTCCAAGAGCGTGGCGGTCCATATGCTGGGCAAGGTCAAGACCACGGTGCAGATGGTGGCCATCCCCTTTCTGCTCTTCGACGGCATGCTGTTCGGCGTGATCGACACCGGGGTCTGGGGCACCTGGCTCATCTGGGGCGCGGCGGTGCTCACGGTGTGGTCCATGGTCTACTACCTGCGCAAGGCCCTGCCCGAGATCCGGGCCCGGGTCAAATGAGGCGCCCAGGCGCTGTGCGCCGGGTCTGAGCATCGCGCCCTGTTCAGTGCGCCGAGGCGGGCAGCCAGGGTTCGCTGCGGAAGCGGTCGTGCAGGAAATCGACCAGCAGGCGGATGCGGCGTGGGGTTCTGGCCTGCCAGGGCATCAACCAATGGATGTCGGCGTCCGGCATCGCATAGAGCGGCAGCACCCTTTGCAACTGGCCGTTGGCTAGCTGCGGCGCGATGTCCCAGAGGCTTCGCAGCATGATGCCGTGGCCCGCCAGACACCAGTCTCGCACCAGTTCCCCTGAATTGCTGCACAGCGGCCCTTGTACCTGGATCCGCTGGATGGCCTTGTTCCGCCCCTGCTGGGCCTGCAGGGACCAATGGTCGTGGCGCTGGTTCTGCGCATCATCGTTTTCGCGCACCACCAGGCAGGCGTGTTGGACCAGTTCCTCGGGGCTGGCGGGATGGCCGTGACGTTGCAGATACGCTGGCGCAGCGACCAGAATGCGCTGGTTGCGGGCCAGGCGACGCGACACCCATTCCGAGGTGCGGGGTCCGGTCAGATGCCACAGCCAGATCGCGCCGTCAAAACCTTCATGGCTGAGGTCGGGCAACTGCTCGGTCAATTGCAGCTGGATTTGAAGCCGTGGATGGCGCGCCTGGAATTCGGCCAGTGCGGGCCCGAGCCAGAGCCGGCCGAAGCCGAAGGTGGCCGCAAGCCGGATCAGGCCGGTGGGTTCCGACAGCCGTTCGCGCAGCTCGGCTTCGGCGGCCTGGAAGCCCTGCAGCAGCTTCTCGGCATGCTGGCAGAAGACGTCGCCATCGGCGGTGGCGCTGACCCGGCGCGTCGTGCGGACAAACAATTTGAGTTGAAGCCCTGCCTCCAGGGCTGCCAGCCGTTTGGTGACGACCGGCGCGGCCAGATGCAGGGATTTGGCCGCAGCGGAAAGACTGCCAAGCTGCCGGATGGCCAGCACCAGTTCCAGATCGGACCGGTCCATGTTCATTGCCTTGATGGAAATAATAGATTGCCGGATTATTGCCTCGCTTCGCGGTACGCTCAGCCCTGTTCCAAACCTATCGCCTGGCGGCGCCTGACGCATGTTCGAGCAATTCAGTCTTCATCGTGTGACCCGGGGTGGCGTGACCTTGCACAGCCGCCGTGGCGGGAGCGGTCCGGCCCTGCTGCTGCTGCATGGGCACCCTCAGACGCAGGCCATGTGGCATCGGGTCGCCGACGGGCTGGCCCGCCGCTTCACCGTCGTGCTGATGGACCTGCGCGGCTATGGCGATTCGGATCGGCCGGCACCGGCGCCGGACCATGCGCCGCATTCCAAGCGGGAGATGGCCTTGGATGCCATGGCCGTGATGGCACACCATGGTTTCGAGCACTTCCAGGTCCTGGCCCATGACCGCGGCGCCCGGGTGGCGCATCGCCTGGCGGCCGACCATCCGGACGCGGTCCAGCGCTTGATGCTGCTTGACGTGGCGCCCACGCTGGCCATGTATGAACAGACCGGCGAGGCCTTTGCCCGCGCCTATTGGCATTGGTTCTTCCTGATCCAGCCGCCGCCCCTGCCGGAGGCGCTCATCGAGAGCGATCCGGCGCGCTATGTGCGCAGCGTCATGGGCAAGCGCCATGCCGGGCTGGCGGCTTTCACCCCCGAGGCCTTGGCTGAATACGAGCGCTGTGCCGCGCTGCCGGGCACGGCCCAGGCCATCTGCGAAGACTATCGGGCCAGTGCCACGCTGGACCTGGTGCACGACCGCGAGACCCTGGCCAGCCGGCAGCGTCTCGAGATGCCGCTGCGGGTCTTGTGGGGCGCCCACGGTGCGGTCGGGGCCTGCTTTGATGTGCTGGCGCTGTGGCGCGAGCATTTCGCGACTGTGACCGGCGAGGCCTTGCCTTGCGGGCACTACATCGCCGAAGAGGCGCCCGAGCGCCTGCTGCAAGAGGCATTGGATTTTTTCAGGAGCTGAACCATGAGCAAGAAGAGAATCGCCGTCATCGCCGGGGACGGCATCGGCAAGGAAGTCATGCCCGAGGGCGTGCGGGTGATGGAGGCTGCGGCCAGCAAGTTCGGGATCGATCTGCAGTTCGACCATTTCGATTTCTCGAGCTGGGACTATTACGAACGCCACGGCAAGATGCTGCCGGACGACTGGAAGGACCAGATCGGCGGCCACGATGCCATTTACTTCGGTGCCGTCGGCTGGCCGGACAAGATCGCCGACCATGTGTCTTTGTGGGGGTCGCTGCTGCTGTTTCGCCGCGAGTTCGATCAGTACATCAATCTGCGGCCGGCGCGCCTCATGCCCGGCATCATCGCGCCGGTGGTGCGGCGTGATGGCTCTGCGCGTGAGCCCGGCGAAATCGACATGTACATCGTGCGCGAGAACACCGAGGGCGAGTACTCGAGCATCGGCGGGCGCATGTATGCGGGCACCGAGCGCGAGATCGTGATGCAGGAGACCGTGATGTCGCGCATCGGTGTCGACCGGGTGTTGAAGTTCGCATTCGATCTGGCCCAGTCGCGGCCCAAGAAGCACCTGACCAGCGCCACCAAATCCAATGGCATCGCCATCACCATGCCCTATTGGGACGAGCGCGTGGCTGAAATGGGCAAGTCCTATCCGGACCTGCGCCTCGACAAATTCCACATCGACATCCTCACGGCCCATTTCGTGCAGCGGCCTGATTTCTTCGATGTGGTGGTGGCCAGCAATCTGTTCGGCGACATCCTCAGCGATCTGGGGCCGGCCTGCACCGGCACCATCGGCATCGCGCCGAGCGCCAACCTCGATCCGGACCGCCGCTTTCCCTCCTTGTTCGAGCCCGTCCATGGATCGGCTCCGGACATCGCCGGCCAGAAGATCGCCAATCCGATCGGGCAGATCTGGTGCGGGGCCATGATGCTGGAATTCCTGGGGCACAAGGACGCGCACGACGCGGTGCTCGGGGCCATCGAGAAGGTGCTGGAGCCCGGCAGCGGTGCTCCGCGCACCCCGGACATCGGCGGCCATGCCAGCACCTCGGATCTGGGTCGAGCCATTGCCGAAGCCCTTTGACGGGGCGCCGGCCCGATGCGCCGAGCGACGCCCCGGGCCGCTTGGAGGTCGTCGGAAAAACACCACGCGCCAAGCCGGGAAGCGGCTGAAATCGGTCTAGAATCCGCGTCCACGCCGCTTTGACGCGGGCAGTCGTATTGACACGTGAAAGGTCCATCGCTTTAATCGGTGCAGCAGTCTTGGCTGCGAACAAAGCCTCCCGCCCAATGGCCAAATGCATCCTGGATGCTGCCATTGAGGGGAGGCCAGATTTTTGATGAGACAAACTGATCAACTCCATTTCTGAACGAGGGGCTCCTTGTGAATAAGACCGAACTGATTGAGCACATTGCCAGCAACGCCGACATTTCCAAGGCTGCTGCCGCACGCGCCCTGGAATCGACCATCGAAGCCGTCAAGAAGACCTTGAAGAAGGGCGGCACCGTGTCGTTGGTGGGTTTTGGCACCTTCGCCGTGGGCAAGCGTGCTGCGCGTACCGGCCGCAACCCCCGCACTGGCGCTACAATCAAGATCAAGGCTGCCAAAGTCCCCAAGTTTCGTCCAGGCAAGGCATTGAAGGATGCCTTGAACTGACCACTCGGTTCAGGTGGGGTGCTTAGCTCAGCTGGTAGAGCAGCGCCCTTACAAGGCGCGGGTCGGCGGTTCGATCCCGTCAGCACCCACCACCGACACAAAGGCGAACATGTTGTTCGCCTTTTCTTTTTGCACTTGAAAGATCGCCATGTTTGAGTCCATCCGCAAGCACTCGAAGATCGTCATGATCGCGCTATTCTTGCTGATCATCCCTTCGTTTGTGTTGTTCGGCATCGACGGCTACAACCGCGCCATGGAGAAGGGCACGGCTGTCGCCAAGGTCGATGGTCAGAGCATCAATCAGGGCGAGTGGGATGTGGCTCACAAGAACGAAGTCGAACGTCTGCGCGCGCAGATGCCCAATGTCGACGTGAAGCGATTCGAGAGCCCTGAAGCACGGTATTTCACACTCGAGCGTCTGGTGCGCGAGAAGGTCCTGTCGGTGGCGGCCGGCAACATGCATCTGCGCGCCAGCGATCAGCGCCTGGCTCGAAGCCTGCAGGAAAATCCCACGATCGCCTCGTTGCGGCGGCCCGATGGCTCGCTCGATGTGGACAGCTATCGGCAGTTGCTCGCGGCCCAGGGCATGACCCCGGAGTCGTTCGAGGCCAATGTGCGGGCAGATCTGTCGTCCCGGCAGGTTCTCAATGGCGTCACCGGCAGCGTGATCGCGCCGCCGGCCCAGGCGGACATGGCGCTCAATGCCTTCTTCGAGCACCGAGAGATCCAGGTGGCGCAATTCAAGCCGGCGGACTATGCGTCGCGCCTCACCCCGTCCGATGCCGAACTCGAGGCTTTCTACAAGGCCCATACCGGACAGTTCCAACAAGCCGAGCATGCCGATGTCGAGTATGTGGTGCTGGATGTGGACAGCATCAAGAACAGCGTCGCGGTCAACGAGGGCGATCTCAAGACCTACTATGAGCAGAATGCGGCCCGCCTGGCCTCGAAAGAGGAACGTCGCGCCAGCCACATCCTGATTGCCGCAGCCAAGGACGCCCCTGCCGCTGACCGAGCCAAGGCCAAAGCCAAGGCCGAGGCGCTGCTGGCTGAGGTGCGCAAGAACCCCGGCAGTTTTGCCGACCTGGCCAAGAAGAACTCGGATGATCCGGGTTCGGCTGCCAAGGGCGGTGACCTCGATTTCTTCGCCCGCGGCGCCATGGTCAAACCTTTCGAGGACGCGGTGTTCTCCATGAACAAGGGTGACATCAGCGATGTGGTCGAATCCGATTTCGGCTACCACATCATCAAGCTGACCGACATCAAGGCCCAGCACCAGAAGACGCTGGAAGAGATGCGCCCGGAGCTCGAAGCCGAGGTTCGGCAGCAGGAGGCCCAGCGCAAATTTGCGGAAGTGGCCGACACCTTCACCAACCTGGTCTATGAGCAGTCCGACAGCTTGAAGCCGGCCGCCGATCGTCTGAAGCTGCAGATCCGCACGGCCAAGGACGTGACCCGGCTGCCGACCCCCGGCCTGCCGCCGGTGCTGGCCAAGCCGAAGGTCCTGGAGGCTATTTTTGCTGCTGATTCGATCAGCAAGAAGCGCAACACCGAGGCGGTGGAAGTCGGCCCCAATCAACTGGTCTCTGCGCGCATCGTCAACTACACGCCTGCGCGCACCCAGGCCTTTGACGAGGTGAAGGGCAAGGTCAGGGATCTCTGGATTGCTGAGCACTCTGCCGAACTGGCACGCAAGGAGGGCGCTGAAAAGCTGGCGGCCTGGAAGGCCAATCCCGCTTCGGCAGCGCTGCCCGCCGCCTTGGTGATTTCGCGCGATGCCACCCAGAAGCAGCCGGCGGCAGTGGTCGACGCGGCGCTGCGCGTCCGTGCCACGAACCTGCCGGTCTTGGTGGGCGTCGATCTCGGCTCGCAGGGCTATGCCGTGGTTCGGGTGAACAAGGTGCTCCCGCGTGAGGGCGTCACCGATGCCATGCGACAGCAGGAGCGTGCCCAATATGCCCAAGGCCTGAGCAGCGCGGAATCCAAGGCCTACTACGAACTGCTGGCGCGCCAGTTCAAGGTCCAGATCAAGACCGCCAAGCCTTCGGCCGCATCCAGCGAAGAAAATGCGGCATCTGGCGGCTGAGCGATGAATCTTGGTATAGAATAGAAGGCTAGCGCGGTGGCTGTAGCTCAGTTGGTAGAGTCCCAGATTGTGATTCTGGTCGTCGTGGGTTCGAGTCCCATCAGCCACCCCAAGTAGACAATGAAAAGCCCGCTATCGTAAAGATAGCGGGCTTTTTCTATTTTTGCTGTTGCGGAAATATCCATTTCAAACAGCGGCATGCCAGGATTCCAAGAATTGTGATTTTTGACGTGTGACATCCTTTACAGTGTTTGCCGTTATGAGCAAGCCTGACCCAATATTGCCCATCAGATCGTCGGACGCCGCGGGGGCCGACGATTCCGGCCTGTCCACTCTGCCTGACGCCTTGGTGGCGGGAGAGGGTCGGGAGGATTTCTTTTTCGACTTCGACCTTGAAACAGACCCGCCCGGCCTCTATCAGGCCATCGGGGGGCAGGAAGAGTCGGCCGTGCGCGATCTGCTTTGGCATTGGCCGGAGCCGGTCATGGCCTTGTCCCACGAGGCCCGTCCCAGGATCATTTTCTGGAACAAGGCCAGCGAGCTGATGTTCGACTATTCACCCACGGTCTTGACCGGCAGCTCGCTCGGTCTGCAACTGCTGTGTCCTGAGACGGCCTATCTGGAACGCAAGCTGACGGCCTTGTTCAAGTTGGAACCGATGGCACGCGGGTTCGAATGGACCTTGACGGCCAGGAACGGCAGGCGGCATCGCTTGGGCTTTTCCCGTTTTCCCGAGACCCTGGTCGGGCCCGGCCTGTGGTTGACCGCCGTCGACCTGAGCCAGCGACTGAACCTGGAGCAGACCCTCCGGGGGCGGGATCGTCTGTTGCGCAATCTGTTCAAGCATCTTCCCGACATGGCCTACCTGAAGGATGGTGAAGGGCGGTGGTTGCTCAGCAATCCGGCCGCCCTGGCCATGATCGGTTTCACTGAAAAGGAAGTCATCGGCAAGACCAATCTGGAGCTGGCGGCCTGTGGCGGAGCGGCCGGCGCCAGCCTGGAGCACAGCGCGTTGAGCGAGGAGGCGACCTGGCAGTCGGGCCGGGTCTCGCATCTGGCCGAGGTGCTGGACGATGGCCTGGGCGGCTTGAGGTCTTTCGATGTGGTGCGCGTGCCCAATTTTGATCGGCGCGGCGAGCGCCAGCACATGCTGGTGATCCGACGTGACGTGACCGATCAACGCCATGCGGCGACCAAGCTCGAGTTGGCAGGCAGGGTGCTGGATCAGAGCACCGATGGCATCCTGATCAGCGACGCCGATCATCAGGTGATGATGGTGAATCTGGCTTTCAGCGAGATCACCGGGTATGCGGCAGATGAAGTGATCGGGCGGACCCATTCCCTGTTGGCGGACGGTCAGCACGACCCGGCCTTTCTGGCCGGCATCTGGGATGCGGTCAACCAGCAGGGCCGCTGGAGCGGCGAGGTCTGGAATCGGCGCAAGAGTGGCGAGGTCTACCCGCAATGGTTGAATCTCTCGGCATTGCGGCACCGCGCCAGCGGCGAGATCACGCACTATGTGGCGGCGATCTCCGACCTGAGCCTGCGCAAGGCGGCCGAAGAGAAGATCGCCTACCTCTCGACCCAGGATGTGGTCACCGGGCTGCCCAATCGCACCCAGGTGACGATGCGGGCGGATCTGGCACTGAGCAGGGCGCGGCTCGACGGCGACGGCGTGGCGCTGATGGTGGTCGATGTCGACAACTTCAAGACCCTCAACGATTCCCTGGGCCATGCGGCGGGCGATCAGCTGCTGCGCGAGGTCGGTCAGCGCCTCAGCGACTTCGGCGGTGGGCATGCGGTGGTGGGGCGCCTCAGCGGCGATGAGTTCCTGCTCATGCAGTCCGGGGTGAAGACCACCGTGGATGCGGCCCATGTGGCCTCAAGCCTGATGCAGGCGGTCGCCAGGCCGGTGACCTTGGGCGGCCTGCCGGTGAATGTGTCCATCTCCGTGGGCATTGCGCTCTTCCCATCTGACGGCGACGGGTTCGATGCACTGTTCGGCCGCGCGGATGCGGCGCTCTACGAGGCCAAGCGTGGCGGCCGGGCGGCCTATCAATTCGCTTCGACCACCATGAACGCGGCGGCGCTGGAGCGCCTGCAACTCGAGTCGGCCCTGCGTTCCGCGATCGAAAGCCAGGCCTTGCGGCTCGAGTACCAGCCCTTGATCGAATTGGGGACCGGGCGCATGGTCGGCGTCGAGGCCTTGTGCCGCTGGCACGATCCCGAGCGAGGCCCCATCGCCCCCAGCGTGTTCATTCCCCTGGCCGAGGATTCAGGCCTGATCGAGGCCCTGGGTGGCTGGGTCCTGCGGACCGCCGCCCAGCAACTGAAGGACTGGCACGAGGCGGGCCATCTCGAGTTGATGATGTCGGTGAATCTGTCGGCGCGCCAATTCCGGCACGGGCTGGTGCTGCAGCAGGTGGAGGAGGCCCTGGTGGCCTCGGGGCTCAATCCGGCCAAGCTGGAACTCGAACTCACCGAAAGCGTGCTGCTGCATGACGGTGAAGCCGTGATGAGCACCTTGCGGCAACTCAAGGCCCTGGGGGTGAAGCTGTCGATCGACGACTTCGGCACCGGCTATTCGAGCTTTGCCTACCTGCGTCGTTTCAAGTTCGACAAGATCAAGATCGATCAATCCTTTGTGCGGGACCTGATCGACGACCCCGATGACGCTGCCATCGTGCGCGGCATCATCTCGCTGGCCCTCAGCCTGGGATTGCATGTGCTGGCGGAAGGCGTGGAGTCGGAGGTCATTGCCCAGCGCCTGCGGCACATGCAGTGCACCTACGCGCAGGGCTACCATTTTGCGCGGCCGTTGCGACCCAAGGACCTGGAGGCCCGCTTCCTGCAGAAGACCTGAACTGGCGCCCCGAGGGGCGCCAGTGGCTGCCCCCGGAGCTCAGGGGTTGGTCAGCACCAGTTTGCCCATCACGCCACGCGAGCCCATGTGCGCATAGGCGGCCTTCAATTCCGACATCGGCATGGTCCGGTCGATCACCGGCTTGACCTTGCCCTGGGCATACCACGAGGCCAGCTCGGCCATCATGGCGGCATTGGCCTTGGGTTCGCGGCGGGCGAAATCGCCCCAGAAGACGCCGACCAGCGACGCACCCTTGAGCAGGGGCAGGTTCAGGGGCAGTTGGGGGATGGGGCCTGCGGCGAAGCCCACCACCAGATACCGTCCCCGCCAGGCAATCGATCGGAATGCCGGCTCGGCAAAGTCGCCGCCAACCGGGTCGTAGATGACATCGGGGCCCTTGCCCCCGGTCAGTTCCTTGATGCGTTCCCGGAATGCATTGGGCACGCTGTCGGTGCTGTAGTTGATGGTTGCATCCGCACCGATCTGCTGGCAGAGGGCGCATTTCTCGTCGGTCGACGCCGCTGCGATCACCCGCGCGCCAGCGGCCTTGGCGATCTGGATGGCCGCCGTGCCCACACCGCCGGCCGCGCCCAGCACCAGCACGGTTTCTCCGGCCTTGAGCTGGGCCCGGTCGATCAGGGCATGCCAGGAGGTGGCGTAGGTCATGATGAAAGCCGCCGCGTCCACTGCGGGAAAGCCGGCCGGCAGCGGCATGCACTGGGCGGCCTGGGCCAGGGTGTGGGTGCCGAACCCGCCGGTACCCGACAGGCAGGCCACTGCATCGCCGGGCTTCAGATGGGTCACGCCGTCGCCGACAGCCCTGACCACGCCCGCATATTCCGAGCCCGGCACGAAGGGCAGGGGCGGCTTCATCTGGTACTTGTTCTGCACGATCAACAAGTCGGGGAAATTCAGGCTGGCCGCCTGGATCTCGATGAGAACCTCGCCAGCCTTGGGACTGGGAGTGGGGATTTCCTTCCAGTTCAGCGCCTCGACGCCTACCGGGTTTTCGCACAGCCATGCCTGCATTTGCTTGTCTCCAGAAGAACAACCCGGATGATAGGCAGGGGCCACGGGGCTTGCTGTCGCTGCAGCGACCGGATGGCCGTCCGGGCGTGGGGCAGGCGACGCACAACCTACAATCAGCGGCAGATCCGACAGACCATGAAAATCCTCATTTCCAACGACGACGGCTACCAGGCGCCCGGCATTGTGGCGCTGCATGATGCGTTGAAATCCCTGGCCGATGTGGAGGTGGTGGCGCCCGAGCAGAACAACAGCGCCAAATCGAATGCCCTGACCCTGCATTCACCCCTGTATGTGCATCGGGCGGCGAATGGTTTCCGCTATGTGAATGGCACACCGGCCGACTGCGTCCACATCGCACTCACCGGCCTGCTCGGGTACCGCCCCGATCTGGTGGTGTCGGGCATCAACAATGGCGCCAACATGGGCGACGACACCATCTACTCGGGCACGGTCGGGGCGGCCATGGAGGGCTATCTGTTCGGCATCCCCGCGTTGGCCTTCTCTCAGGTCGACAAGGGCTGGTCCGAGTTGCAGGCGGCAGCCGAGACGGCCCGTGGAATCGTGCAGCAGATGCTTGCTCATCTGTCGAGCGGCGGGGCACCGTGGCTGCTCAATGTGAACATCCCGAACCGGCCCCTGGACCAGCTCAAGCCGGTGCGGATCTGTCGGCTGGGCCGTCGCCATGTGGCCGAACCTGTCATCACCCAGCAAAGCCCCCGGGGCGAGACCATGTACTGGATCGGCGGCGCAGGCCCGGCCAAGGACGACGCCGAGGGCACGGACTTCCATGCCGCAGCCCAGGGGCATGTCGCGATGACACCCTTGAAAGTCGATCTGAGCGACCACGATCGCATGGTCTATTGGGCGCAGACGGCGACCCAGCTGTGGCGTGGCGGCGGGGATCGGGCATGAGCCGGCGCCCCGGATTTCCCGCCCGCCTCGACAAAGCCATGCAGTCGCCCCCTCGCGGGGCTCTGGCACCGGCCGCACAGGGCAAGCCGCTGGCCAGGGCGCTCCCGATCCTGCCGGTCGCGCCTGCAGGGCTGGGCATGGACTCGGCCGCGGTGCGCACCCGCATGGTGCAGAAGCTCGCGGCCCAGGGCATCCAGTCGACCCAGGTGCTGGCCGCCATGGGGACCATCGAGCGCCATCGTTTTGTCGACTCGGCCCTGGTCAATCAGGCCTATGAAGACACCAGCCTGCCGATCGGTCTGGGACAGACGATCTCCAAGCCCAGTGTCGTGGCGCGCATGTTGGATCTGCTGCTGGCGGCACCGTTGGCGTCGGCGGGCCCCCTGGCGCGGGTGCTCGAGATCGGCACCGGTTGCGGCTATCAGGCTGCCGTGTTGAGCCTGCTGGCCCGCGAGGTCTATTCGATCGAGCGGCTGCGAGGGCTGCACGACAAGGCGCGCGACCTGCTGCGGCCCTTGCGTCTGCCGAATGTGCATCTGTTGCTGGGCGACGGCATGGCGGGCTTCGAAAAAGGGGCGCCCTACGCCGGCATCGTCGCTGCGGCCGGCGGCGAGGCGGTGCCCCAGGCCTGGTGTGATCAACTCGCAGTCGGTGGCCGCCTGGTGGCGCCCACACAGATGGCCGATGGCAAACAGGCGCTGGTGGTGATCGACAGGACGGCTCAGGGCCTCAAGCAGAGCGTGCTTGAGGCGGTTCACTTTGTCCCCCTAAAATCGGGAATAGCTTGAAGGGAAGATGTATGACGGGTTTGCAGGGTCGAGGTCGGTGGGGCGCCATGGTGCTGGCTGGGCTGGTGCTCGCTGGCTGTGCGTCCAAGACTGGCAATCGCGCGCCTGTTGAAGACCGGGGTGCCCAGGCATCCTCGGCTTCGGTTGCCACAGCCACGACCACCGGTGCGACAGGGGCCGACAAGCCGCCGCCAGGCATCGAGAACGCCGGCAAGCCCGGCTACTACACCGTGAAGCCGGGCGATACGCTGATCCGCATCGGTCTGGAGTCGGGTCAGAACTGGCGTGACCTTGTGCGCTGGAACAACCTGGACAATCCCAACCTCATCGAGGTGGGGCAGGTGCTGCGCGTGGTGCCGCCCGGTGCCGTGGTGGCAGACAGCGGTGCCGTGGCCCGCCCGGTCGGCAGTGCGGCCGTGGCGCCGGTGGCCACCAATGGCGGCAAGCAGACGACGCCTGCACCGGCTGCTGCCGGTGCTGCCGCGACGACACCGGCTTCCACGCCGGCGGCAAGCGCTGCGGGCACCGACGATGATCCTGGCTTCATGTGGCCGTCCACGGGCACCGTGATCGGTTCCTTTGACGAGAGCAAGAACAAGGGGGTCGACCTGGCAGGCAAGGCAGGAGACCCGGTGCTGGCCGCTGCCGATGGCCGTGTCGTCTATGCCGGAGCCGGGCTCCGCGGCTACGGCAATCTGATCATCCTCAAGCACAACAACACCTACCTCACGGCCTATGCGCACAATCAGTTGTTGCTGGTGAAGGAAGACCAGGCCGTGCGCAAGGGTCAGAAGATCGCCGAGATGGGCAGCAGCGACACCGACCGGGTGAAGCTGCACTTTGAAGTCCGCAGGCAGGGCAAGCCTGTGGACCCGTCCCGCTACCTGCCTTCGCGCTGAAGGCCCAGGTCCATCGGAGTCCTCACCATGGCCCTCCTTCCGATGGACACTTCTGTGCCTGGATTCCAGCTCCGGGGTCAGCTTTGGCCCTTGTCACGACCTGCTCCCCGTGGGGGTCGGCAGTCAGCTGTCCTGGCCTAGCGGCGGTCTGGAGATGAGGGATGAAAACGCGCCACAGCCCTCGAGTTCCAGGCCCCCCTGCTGCGGGCAGATCTGTGGAGGAAGGCAGTGACCGCGAATCCTTCGGGCCTGAGCCTGCAGCGCCCCCGGCACCAGGGCATCCAGAGGACGCGGTCGAGGGCGGCGACTCGCTGACCTTGTATCTGCGCGAAGTACGGCGCACACGGCTCTTCACGCCCGAAGAGGAGTTCGAGGTCGCCACAAGGGCCCGTGCCGGTGATTTCGTGGCCCGGCAGTCGATGATCGAGCACAACCTTCGCCTGGTCGTCAGCATTGCCAAGGCCTATCTTTCGCGTGGGGTTCCATTTTCCGACCTGATCGAGGAAGGCAATCTGGGCCTGATGCATGCGATCGAGAAATTCGAGCCTGAGCGTGGCTTCCGTTTTTCCACCTATGCGACCTGGTGGATTCGCCAGTCCGTCGAGCGGGCGGTGCTCAACCAGGGGCGGGTGGTCCGATTGCCGGTGCATGTGGTGCGAGATCTGCAGCAGGTGCTCAGAGCGCGGCGCAGCCTTGAAAACGACCCCGCTTTCGTGGCGCAACGGCCCGAAGGGGTGCGGGTCGAGGATGTGGCGGCGCTGCTGAATCGACAGGTCGACGAAGTCTCGGCCTTGCTGGCCATGGCGGAGACGCCGCGCTCACTGGATGCCGCGCTGGATCGCTCCGGCGACGAGCACACCCTTGGGGACTCCATGGTTGACGAACATGGCATGGATCCCAGCGGCGTGGCGCAGGAGCATCAGGTGGGCCGTTTGCTGGACCATTGGGTCGACAGCCTCTCGGCACGCGAGAAAGAGGTGCTCAGCGGCCGTTTCGGCCTGCATGATCGAGAGCCGGAGACCCTTGAGGTGCTGAGCGAGCGCCTGGGCCTGACGCGCGAGCGTGTGCGGCAGATCCAGAACGAAGCCCTGCTCAAGCTCAAGCGCCAGTTGGCACGGCAGGGCATTTCACGCGAGGCGCTGTTCTGAGAGCCGGTGCCGGTCCGGTCCGCCCGCCCATCGCGGCGTTCAGGCAGGCACCAGGGCGGACTCGGGCATTTCCTCGATGGCAGCCCCGGCCTCCATGGCTTCGGGGGCAATGCCTTCCATCAGCCAGGCGAACAGGCGGTGGCAGTCCAGCGACTGGATCAGCAACCGGCCCTCATTGGCCTTGATCACATGGTCCACGAGCACGGATTCGCTTCCCAGGGCCAGGGGGCTGGGAATGATGTCGCCGGCTTCGAACTGCGCGACCGAATGCAACTCGTCGACCAGCAGCCCCAGAGCCTGTCCGCCACGCTGCAGGATCAGGACCTGGCTGTTGCTGGTGATGACCGAGCGGCGCGCGCGCACGAGAAAGCCCAGATCGAAGACCCAGATGAAATGCGCTGCGGCGCCGCTGCCGGGCCGGTGCTTCAGACCCAGGATGCCGACCTGACCGCCGCGCAGGCCCATGGTGGTGGGGCGCACCTCCTGGTAGGACACCGCCTCCAGCACGCTTTCGGCCGGCAATGCCATCAGGCCGCCGTCGCAGAAGAAGGTGGCGAACTCCAGGCCGCCGCTGCGGGTGGGGTCGCCGGCAATCGCGAAGCGCTGGCCCGAGGTCTGGGCGAACTGGTCCCGCACCGCACCGAAGTGCCGGAATACCACCGCCACGACGTCATCGCGGTAGCTGTCCGTGACCTTGAATTCGCGGTAGCCGCTGGAGACCGAGCTGGCCACGATGGCATATTGGCCGCCATGTGTGGCCACCAGGGAGGCGCTTCGTCCGTTGTCCTGGCCCAGCAGCCCCCCTGGCAGTGGCAGCGTCGACCCCACCGGGTGTTCCGGCGTGGTGCTCGACAGCACCACGCCGTGGCGGTTCACGAAGAGGGCGGCCATGCCCTTGCGCCCGCCGAGTCCGCTGTGCAGCATGTTGCTCAGTTCGGGGGCCGCGTCGAAGACCAGACCGATGCCCCCCACGATGCGGCTTTCGTCGGCAGGGTCGCGGATGGCGGCATGGTAGACATAGGTGGATTGCCCGCCATACAGGGCGGTGGGGCCGAAGGCGTCCACGTGGTAGTCCTGGGGGCTGCGCAATGATTTGACCTGCGCCAGCGTGCCGGGGTCGATCAGGGTGCCGGTGGCCGGGGCGGGTTCTTCCCCGGTGGAGGCCAGGATCCGGCCCTCCATGTCGTAGACGAAGATGCGGGTGTAGACCGTGTAGAGCTGGTTGATGTAACCGAGGATGCCGCCGACCGTGGTGGCGGAGTCTGGCGTGGGCGAAGCCAGGGCCTGTTGCAGCTGCGGGGTCAGGGCCCACCAGCGGCAGTCGTCCGAGCGTTCGTAGAGATTGCGGTCCAGCAGGTCCACCAGCAGGTGTGCGGTGAATTCAGCATCCAGCAGGCTCGAGCCCAGCACGGTCTGGTAGAGATCGTGGATGGATTGCTCGAACAACTGGTTGCTGCGGTTGCCGGTCTCGCTGATCTGGTCCAGCACCGTCTTGAGCTTGAGCATGTCGCCGGCCTGTCCCGCCGTCATCACCTGGCCGTTCCAGACGATGCGCTGGATGTGGCGGGCGGCCACCATGATGTCGTGCAGGGGAGGGCAGAAGGACTCTGCATGCGACAGCAGGCCCTCCTTGAGGGCGGGGTCCAGCCCCGCGATCAGCTCCCGGCTCTGCCCGCTGAAGGCCACCTCGACCGGGATCATGGCCTGGCCCAGCCAGCCGGCAGGCCCTGGGTAGCCCTGGTAGCCGGCGGAACGGAAGGTGCGGCTCAGGTATTCCCGGCCACAGAACATCACTGTGTGCGGATCACCATCGAGATTCACCGGAACCTGCGTGCCCACGGGCATCCACAGCGGATCGGCGCTGGCGATCACCCGGTGCTCCTCGTCGAGCAGCAACAGATTGGAGCGCGAGGTGGCGTCGCCATGGGAGCGGAAGATGCCGGCCATCTCGGCCTCGAAGTGAAAGCACAGGCAAAGCACACCGACCACGGCCCCGGTCTCGGGGTGGTGCATGCGACGCGAGTAGACCAGGGCCTTGTCCTTGCCGGGGCGCAGGTCGGTGGCGCGGAAGGTCTCCACATAGCGGTCCTGGGCCAGTGTCTCCTGCAGCAGCGGATCACTGCTGTGTTCCAGCGGCGTCGCCGGGTCGATCTGGACCAGCACATTGCCCTGGGTGTCGAGCAGGATGATTTCGTCGTAGACGGTGTACTTGCTGCGGTACTCGCAGAGCCGGTAATGGATGGCGGCGCGGTGCTCGCTGAGGCCGGCGACGAAGCTGCACAGCTCGTGGTCGGTGGCCAGGAAACCCACGTCGGCTGTGCGTTCGAAAAGGTTGCGCACCACGATGTCGATCACATACTGCGCCTTGGTGCCCAGCTCGGTGAGCACATTGTTCACCTTCTCCTGGACCAGGCTGGTCACGAGGTCCTTTTCCAACTGGCCGAAGCTGGTCCGGGTCGCCGCCATGGTCGGCAGGATGGCCTGGGCCTCCTGCGGGCAGTTCATCTTGGCCGAGGCTTCGATGATGCGCCACATCAGGTTGAGTTCCTGCAAGGATTGCTCGCAGCGGCTCACGTCCCTCATGTAAGGCAGAAACAGTTCGGTTTCGGCGCTCGTCAATGCGGTTCTTGCCATGTCCACTCCTCAGACAGGTCGCGTCACCGGGGTGGGGCGCGCCCTTGTACTGTGCGCAAGCAATCGCTGTGCCTGACCCCGTCAACAGGTTCTGAGGGCATCTGGCCCCGCCGAGCCTGAGACAATTGCGGCATGAGTACAGAATTCACGCAGAAAGACATCCAGGAAACGCCCGCAGGGGGCGTCGGCACCGAACCCCCGCACCAGGGGGCCGAAGCCGCCCCGGCAACGCTGCCGCCAGGCTGGCTGGCCGTCGAATCGCTGGACCTGGAAGCCCAGGGTGTGGCGCACCGCGCGGACGGCAAGGTCGTCTTCATCGATGGGGCCCTGCCGTTCGAATGGGTCAGCGCCCAGGTCCAGCGCAAGAAGAACAACTGGGAACAGGCGACGCTCACCGAGATCCACCGCGAGTCGTCCCAGCGCGTCAAACCTGGTTGCGCGCATTTCGGCCTGCATGCGGGCGCCTGCGGCGGCTGCAAGATGCAGCATCTGCACATGGGCGCCCAGGTGGCCGTCAAGCAGCGGGTGCTGGAAGACAATCTGTGGCACCTGGGCAAGGTCCGGCCGGACAGCCTGCTGCGCCCCATCGAGGGGCCTTCCTGGGGCTATCGCTACCGGGCCCGTCTGTCGGTGCGGCATGTGCTCAAGAAGGGCACGGTGCTGGTGGGCTTTCACGAGCGCAAGAGCCGTTATGTGGCCGACATGCAGCAATGCCCTGTGCTGCCGCCGCATGTGGATGCCCTGTTGATGCCCCTGCGCGCCATGATCGCCTCCATGGCGGCGCGTGACACCTGCCCCCAGATCGAACTGGCCTGCGGAGACCAGGTCACGGCCCTGGTGCTGCGCCATCTCGAACCCTTGAGTGACGCCGATCTCGACATCCTGAAGACCTTCGCGCAAGCCCATGGCGTGCAATGGTGGCTGCAGCCCAAAGGGCCGGACACGGTGCATCTGCTCGAGTCCGGTGGGCCGGTCCTGTCCTATGGACTGCCGGATTTCGGCATCGAGATGCCCTTCAAGCCCACCGACTTCACCCAGGTCAATCCGCACATCAACCGGGTGCTGGTGACGCGCGCCTTGCGCCTGCTCGATGTGCAGCCGCAGGACCGGGTGATCGACTGGTTCTGCGGCCTGGGCAACTTCACCCTGCCGCTGGCCACCCAGGCGCGCGAGGTTCTGGGCATCGAGGGCAGCGAGGCTCTGGTGGCCCGTTCACGCGAGAACTATGCACAGAACCAGGCCCGGCGCCATCCGCCGCAGGCGCCTCTGGGCCCCACCCGTTTCGTGGCCCGCAACCTGTTCGAGATGACGCCGGAGATGCTGGTGGCGGACGGGCAGGCCGACCGTTGGCTGGTCGATCCTCCGCGAGAAGGGGCTTTCGCCCTGGTCAAGGCGCTGGCAGACCTGCATCAGCGTGCAACGGCCTCGCCGGCAGAGCAGCCGCAGGGCTGGACGCCGCCGCAGCGCATCGTCTACGTGAGTTGCAACCCGGCCACGTTGGCACGCGATGCCGGCCTGCTGGTGCACCAGGCAGGCTACCGTTGCAGCGCAGCCGGGGCAGTCAACATGTTCCCCCACACCGCCCATGTCGAGAGCATGGCGGTGTTCGATCGCGTGGACTGAGGGCCGGCCCGGGGAGGCCAGCAGCCCTGGGCGCTGGGGCACTGCTTTGGCGTATCCGTTGGCGGCGCACCAATTCAGTGCTTGTCGGTGCTCTTGCCTTTTTTGGGCTTGGCTTCGGCCTCGCTGTCCTTCTCGACAGGGGCTGCGTCGGCATCGCCTGCCGCAGCCGTTGCGGGCGGCGTCTGGATGGTCGAGGCAGCGCCTTCGATCTTGTTGTCCCGCATGTACTGGTCCATCTCCTTCCAACCATCGAAAACGGCTGATTTGCTGGCTTTCGGGTTCAGGGTGTAGCAGTCTTCGATGCCTCGAAGGGCGTAGCGGCATGCGCCGCCGATGGCCTTGGAGTCGGCTTCGCGTTGCACCGCCTTGGGGTCGGGGCCCAGACCCGGGATGTCACAACCCGCCAGCAGCAGGGCAGGGGCCAGAAGAAGCAAGCGCAGATGCATGTGGGGCCATTCAGACGGTTGATGGAGCCATTATCGGCAGACGCCAGACCGGATTGAATCACGGCTGCCGCCCTTGCGGCAGCCCTCCGAGCCATGAAAAAGCCACCCGGAGGTGGCCTATTTCTATCGAATCGGGAAGCTACTCGGACGTTCAGCCGGCCAGCGCAGCGAAGGCCCGCGCGGTGATGTCGTCCACGCTGCCCATGCCGCTGATGGCGCGGTAGCGCGGTGCTGCCGCCGGATCCTGCTGGGCCCAGTTGCCATAGTAGTCGACCAGCGGCCGGGTCTGAGCGCTGTAGACCTCCAGGCGCTTCTTGACGGTTTCTTCCTTGTCGTCTTCGCGCTGGATCAGGGGCTCGCCGCTCAGGTCGTCCAGGCCCTCGGTCTTGGGGGGGTTGAACTTGACGTGGTAGGTGCGGCCCGAAGCCGGGTGGGAGCGGCGGCCGCTCATGCGCTCGATGATGGCATCGAAGGGGACATCGATTTCGAGGACGTAGTCGAGCTTGACGCCGGCGGCCTTCATGGCGTCTGCCTGGGGGATGGTGCGCGGAAAGCCGTCGAACAGAAAGCCGTTCTTGCAATCAGGCTGGGCGATGCGCTCCTTCACCAGATTGATGATCAGGTCGTCGCTGACCAGACCGCCGGACTCCATGACGGACTTGGCCTGCAGCCCCAGGGGCGTGCCCGCCTTGACGGCGGCGCGCAACATGTCTCCGGTCGATATCTGGGGAATGCCGTACTTCTGGCAGATGAAAGTGGCTTGCGTGCCTTTGCCCGCGCCTGGCGCGCCCAGCAGAATCAGTCTCATGGATGTCCTCGGATGTTGTCGAATCGGCCGGCACTGCTGGCTACGGCAGGTCGGCCGCGAGGGCCGAGGTAGATGCAGTGCTCAATTTGTCATGAGGATAGCATGCGCAGGCCTGCGTGAGCCTTACGCTGGCCGCAAAGCCTGCCGCCCTGCGGGCGGCTTCAGCCGGCTGGCCGGCCGAGCAGGGCGCGCACCCGTTCCAGGTCTTCCGGGGTGTCCACCCCGGGGCCTGGTGCCTGTGGGCTCAGGTGGACGCCGATGCGGTGGCCATGCCAGAGTGCACGCAGCTGTTCCAGCGACTCGATCTGCTCCAGCGGGGCCTGCGGCAGGGTCGGGAAGGTGCGCAGGAATGACACCCGGTAACCGTAGATGCCGATGTGGCGCAGGGGGCGCAGGGCCGGGTCGGCGCTCCACCAGGCCTGGCCCAGCGCGTCCCGGGCACAGGGGATGGGCGCGCGGCTGAAATACAGCGCCAGGCCGTGGGCGTCGGTCACCACCTTGACCACATGCGGGCTGAGGTAGTCCTGCAGCGCATCGATGGGGTGGGCGGCGGTGCTCATGCTCGCCTCCGGGTGACGGCTCAGCCATTGCGCCACGCCGTCGATGAGCGTGGGCTCGATCAGCGGCTCATCACCCTGCACATTCACCACGAGGTGGTCGTCAGGCAAGCCCAGCAGCGCACAGGCCTCGGCCAGGCGATCGCTGCCCGAGGGGTGGTCCGGCCGGGTGAGCACACAGGCCACGCCATGGCTTTCGCAGGCCTGCACGATGCGTTCGCTGTCGGCGGCCACGACCACCCGGGCGGCCTGGCTGCGGGCGGCCTGCCGGGCGACCCGGACCACCATCGGCAGTCCGGCGATGTCGGCCAGCGGCTTGTCAGGCAGGCGCGAGGAGGCCAGCCGGGCCGGAATCAGCACGGTGTAGCTCACTGCGCCAATTCCTCGTCGCTCAGTGTGCGGGCTTCTTCTTCGAGCAGGATGGGAATGCCGTCGCGGACCGGGTAGGCCAGACGGGCGCTGTGCGACGCCAGCTCCTGCTTTTCACGGTCATAGGTCAGGGGCCCCTTGGTGACGGGGCAGACCAGCAGTTCAAGTAGCTTGCTGTCCATGGGATGCGGTATTTGGATGGGAATCGGGCGGAGCGGCCGATGATAGCGCCGGCGCCAGCCGTGCATCGAGAGCGGACCAGAAGGCTTTCTCGGGCGCGCATTCCAGCGGGACGGCCCAGGCCCCCGGTTCGTGGCGCCACAGCTTGGCCGCGTCCTTCTCGGTGCACAGCACAGCAACGCCGCCACCGTCCAGCGTCTGCCAGTCGGCGAAGTCGTGGTGGTCGGGCAGGGCCAGGGTCGACGCCAGCTCCAGTCCCTGCTCTCTCAGCATGGCAAAAAAGCGCTCAGGCCAGGCGATGCCCGCCACCGCCTGCACCGGCTGGCCGCGGAAGGCCTGCAAGGGGCGGCTCTGGCCCAGGCCATTGCGTGCGGTGTCGGCCAGTCGGCGTTCGGACCGGTATCCCGAGTCCATCGCCGGGCGGCTGCCCGAGTGAAGAATCAGATCGACCGGCCGCGGCCAGGGTTCGCGCAGCGGGCCGGCTGGCTGCAGGAAACCGTTGCCGATCCCCCGGTCATCAAACACGCAGATCTCCACGTCGCGTTGCAGTGCCAGGTGCTGGAGGCCGTCGTCGCAGACCAGGACGCGGGTGTCGGGATGGGCCTTGAGCAGTGCGTGAGCGGCATCCAGCCGGCGGGTGGCGACAAAGACGGGGGCTCCGGTGCGTCGCCGGATGAGCAGGGGTTCATCGCCCACCTCATCCGCGTGGCTGTCGGCATGGACCTCCAGGGTGGAGCGGCTCGTGCGCCCGTGGCCCCGCGAGACCACCCCGACCTTCAGACCCCGGGCCTGCAGATGCTCGACCACGGCGATGACCACCGGGGTCTTGCCGGCTCCGCCGGCCACCACATTGCCAACCACCACGGTGACGGCCGCAGCATGTTCGCTGGCCAGCAGTCCCCGGGCGTAGAGCTTTCTGCGGCCTGCCACCAGCACCCTGAACAGCAGCGATAGCGGCCACAGCAAGCAACTGAGGCGGCGCCGCTGCCAGGCCTGCTGAAGGCCCCGGGCCAGCCAACGTTGCCCTGCACGAGACGACGGGCGAGCCGCCATGGGGGACGGGCTCAACGGCTCTTGGCCGGAGCCTGGGTGGCGAAGGTGATCTGCATGAGCCCGCCGCGCCGCGCGGCCTCCATGACGTTGATCACCGACTGGTGGGTTGCACTGGCGTCCGCGCTGATCACCACCACGCAATCCTTGGCCCCTTTGGCGGCGTCATTGAGGGCTGCCAGGAGGGCTTCGGGGTTGGCCGCGACGGCGGTCTTGTTGACGGAATAGCGCCCGTCGGAACTGACGCTGACAATCAGCTCACGCGGGTAGTCGTGCTGGGCATCCGCGTCGGCGGTGGGCAGGCGCAGCTGCAGCTCGGTGAATTTGCTGTAGGTGGTGGACAGCATCAGGAAGATCAGGATCACCAGCAGCACATCGATGAAGGGGATCAGGTTGATCTCTGGCTCCTCTGGACGGCGGGGACGGAAGTTCATGCCGTGGCACTCACTTTCTCAGGCTGTTGAGGTGGCGCAGGAAGCGCTCGGCGGCCAACTCGAGGGTCAGCAGATAGGCGTCGACACGGCTGCGGAAATAGCGCCAGAAGATCAGCGTCGGGATCGCCACCATCAGCCCGAAGGCGGTGTTGTAGAGCGCCACCGAGATCCCGTGGGCCAGTTGCACCGGATTGCTGCCCCCCATGGCCGAGCCCGTGCTGGCGCCCTGCGAGCCGAAGATCTCGATCATGCCGATCACGGTTCCCAGAAGGCCCATCAGGGGTGCCGCCGAAGCGATCGTCGCCAGGGCGCTGAGGTATTTTTCCAGGCGGGCCGCCACATGGCGTCCGCAACCCTCCATGGCCGCGCGCAGATCGGCTTCGCTGCAGCGAGGGTCGTGGTGCAGGGCCCGGAAGCCGCTGGCCAGGACCTCGCCCAGGGCCGAGTTCTGTTCGAGCTGATGCACCACCTCGGTGGCCGGCAGACCCTGCTGGGATACGGCGATGGCCTCGTCCAGCAACTGGGGCGGTGCCACGCGGGAGATCTTCAGACTCACGAAACGCTCGAAGATGAGGGCCAAGGCCAGGACGGAGCAGGCAAAAAGCGGCCAGATCGGCCAGCCTGCAGCTTCGACGATTGAAAGCAAAACGGCACTCCCACAGAGTCTGAACTGAGCGGGATTATGGCGGAGCTTTCCGGCACCCCCGACCGATTATTTCAGTCCGACTGAACGCGACAGTCACCCACAGAAGCTGTGGATAACTATGTGAAGAACCCAGGTGGCATGCCCCTCAAAGCGGCGTCAAATGGTGCTTCTTATAGATTGATTAAAAAATACACAATAAAAAACGCAACAAAATCAATGGGTTACCACGAGTTTGCTGGAGATTGACCCTGTTCATGGCCTGGTCGGGCCCTGGAAGGCGCTGCTGGCGGGCTGTGGAGTACTGGCATGGCGCGGTGGCCTCGAAAGCCTTGCGGGACAAGCCTTTGGCGTCTGCGATCCACCAGCCATGCCGGTTGGCGGGCGGATCCGGCGTGCCGGGCCAGGGCTGTCGTCGATTCCGCCTGCCTGGACACCCCGAGGCCGTCCGTCCTTATGGTGCGAGAGGTTGATGAAGCCTTGACGCCATACCGTCCGATTTACTTCCTACAATGCGCCGGCGATCCGCTTTTTCACGACAAACCACACGAGGAAACCATGGAACACACTCTGCCCGCCTTGCCCTATGCCATCGACGCCCTGGCGCCGCACTACTCGCAGGAAACCCTGGAGTTCCACCACGGCAAGCACCACAACGCCTATGTGGTCAACCTCAACAACCTGCAGAAGGGCACCGAGTTCGAGAGCAAGACGCTCGAAGAGATCATCAAGACCTCGAGCGGTGGCATCTACAACAATGCGGCCCAGATCTGGAACCACACCTTCTTCTGGAACTGCATGAAGCCGCAAGGCGGTGGCGAGCCGTCTGGCGCGCTGGGTGCGGCCATCCAGGCCAAGTGGGGCAGCTACGCCGCCTTCAAGGAAGCCTTTGTGAAGTCGGCCGTCGGCAACTTCGGCTCGGGCTGGACCTGGCTGGTCAAGAAGGCCGATGGCTCGGTCGACATCGTCAACACCGGTGCCGCCGGCACCCCGCTGACCACCGCCGACAAGGCCCTGCTGACCGTCGATGTGTGGGAACACGCCTACTACATCGACTACCGCAACCTGCGTCCGAAGTTCGTCGAGACCTTCCTCGACAAGCTGGTCAACTGGGGCTTCGCTGAAAGCAATTTCGCCTGAGCCCGGAACCTGCTCCCGAAAAAAAACGGCCCTCGCGGCCGTTTTTTTTTGGAGGCGGGATGCCGGGCGGAGATGGTCTCAGCCTCCGCAAAAGACCGTCAGCCGGCGCGGCCGAACACCGGGCCCGTCAACTTCAGGCCGGCCTTGAAGCCCTTCTTGGCAAACCAGCCCTGATTCATCTCGAGCACGAAACGAACAGGCTTGCTGCTGCAATGGGAGTCGGTGGTCTGGGGTTTCATGTCTGCCAGGTTGACGATGGTGCCATCGTCGGCAATGAAGGCTGCCGTGAGCGGCAGGATGGTGTTCTTCATCCAGAAGCACTGCACGCCGGGCTCCTCGAAGACGAACAGCATGCCTTCCGGCTGGGGCATCTCCTTGCGGAACATGAGGCCGATCTCACGCTCGCGGGGCGAGACGGCCATCTGGGCGTCGATCTGGTACATGCCTGCGCCGATCTGGAGGCGCTCCAGATTCATCTGCGGCCCTTCCTGGGCCAACGCACTGGCGGCGGGGCCCAGCACCAGCAGGAGGCAGGTGGCGGCGCGGCTGAAAATCGCTGCGGGAGACAACATCTTGGGTGATTTCCTTGGCATGGAGTGGGGCACGGGCCAAAAAAAGGCCCGCTGAAGCGGGCCATTTTGAAGCCAAAGCTGGCGCATCAGGAAGCTGATGCAGGCGCGGCAGCGGCCTTGGCCTTGTGATGCTTCTTGTGGTGGTGCTTCTTGGCCGCCTTCGGTGCGGCGGCCGTGTCGGCGGGGGCTGCAGCCGGTGCGGCAGCGGCCGCAGCAGGTGCGGGGGCGGCTGCAGGTGCGGCCGAGGTCTGAGCGAATGCGCCGGCAGCCAGCAGGCTGAGCAGCAGAGGGGCGACGATTTTCTTCATCATGATGCGGACTCCTGAGTTGATTGAAACAGACACGGAACAGATTCTGAACCAAAACCGACCGGGTACAGATCGCTGCAGACACAACGGAGCAGGGTTCTCACCGGTTGACCTCGAGAGCTAAAAATTTTGGGGCTAGAATCTTTTTCGACTTTTTTCACCCACGCCAGCCTCATCGCCGCGACGCCCCGGAGACGCCAGTCCATGACCCGCTACCAGCACATTCAAGTCCCTGCAGACGGCCACCAGATCACGGTCAATGCCGACAACACGTTGAACGTGCCGGACCAGCCCATCATCCCCTACATCGAGGGCGATGGCGTCGGGCGCGACATCACGCCGGTCATGCTGAAGGTGGTCGATGCCGCCGTGGCCAAGGCCTATGGCGGCCAGCGTCGGATCCATTGGATGGAGGTCTTTGCCGGCGAGAAGGCGACCCAGATCTATGGGCCCGACGTCTGGTTGCCCGAGGAGACGATGGCGGCCGTGCGTGATTTCGTGGTCTCGATCAAGGGACCGCTGACCACGCCGGTGGGTGGCGGCATCCGCTCGCTGAACGTGGCCTTGCGTCAAGAGCTGGACCTGTATGTCTGCCTGCGGCCGATCCAGTATTTCAAGGGCGTTCCCTCGCCGCTGAAGGAGCCCGAGAAGACCGACATGGTCATCTTCCGCGAGAACTCCGAAGACATCTATGCCGGGGTCGAGTTCGAGGCGGGAAGCGCGAACGCCAAGAAGCTCATCGACTTCCTGCGCGATGAGTTCGGCGTCCACAAGATCCGTTTCCCCGAGACCTCCGGCATCGGCATCAAGCCGGTGTCGCGCGAGGGGACGGAGCGCCTGGTGCGCAAGGCCATCCAGTACGCCATCGACCACAACAAGCCCAATGTGACCCTGGTCCACAAGGGCAACATCATGAAGTTCACCGAGGGTGCCTTCCGCGAGTGGGGCTACGGCCTGGCGGCCAAGGAGTTCGGCGGCCAGCTCATCGACGGCGGCCCCTGGATGCGCGTGAAGAACCCGAACACCGGCAAGGACATCGTCATCAAGGACAGCATTGCCGATGCCTTCCTGCAGCAGATCCTGCTGCGCCCGGTCGAGTACAGCGTGGTGGCCACGTTGAACCTCAACGGCGACTACATCTCGGACGCCCTGGCGGCCCAGGTGGGCGGCATCGGCATTGCGCCCGGCGCCAATCTGTCGGACACCGTGGCGATGTTCGAGGCCACCCATGGGACGGCACCGAGGTATGCGGGCAAGGACTATGTGAATCCGGGCTCCGAGATCCTGTCGGCCGAGATGATGCTGCGCCATCTGGGCTGGCGCGAGGCCGCCGACCTGATCATCCATGCCCTGGAAAGCGCGATCGCCACCAAGCGGGTCACCTATGATTTCGCCCGCCTGATGGAAGGTGCCGTGCAGGTCAGTTGCTCGGGGTTCGGGCAGGTGATGATCGACCAGATGTGATCGACCTGCCCCGCAGCCCCGCCCCGGGTGGGGGCCGGAACGGAGGGCGGGGTTTTTTCAAGGGCGGGGCGCCGGTGTCGGGGCCGCTCCCCCATCGGGTCTTCAGGCCGCCAGCGTTTCAGCAATGTCCTTGGCCGCCGAGGCCAGTGCCTGCGACTTGCTGGCGTCGCCCATCGACAGGCCTTCGGCGCGCACGATGCGCACGTCCTGGATGCCCAGGAAGCCGAACACTGCCTTCAGATAGCTTTCCTGGTGTTCCAGTGCGTTGCCGATCTCGCTGGTCGAGTACATGCCGCCACGTGTCGACACCACGACCACGGTCTTGCCGCCGGCCAGGCCCTTGGGGCCCTTGTCGGTGTAGGTGAAGGTGCGGCCGGCCTGGCAGATGCGGTCGATCCAGGCCTTGAGCTGGCTGGGCACGCTGAAGTTGTAGAGCGGGGCGCCGACGACGATCACGTCGGTGGTCAGGAACTGGCTGACCAGGGCTTCGGAGACCGCGTTTTCGCGCTTTTGCACCTCGCTCAGATCGGCACTGCCGGCCGGCAGGCGGAAGCCGAGCGAATCGGCATTGAGGTGGCTGGGGGCCTGGGTTGCGAGGTCCAGGTACTGGACTTCCAGGCCGGGGTGGCGGGACTGCCATTGCCGGACGGTCTGGGCCGTCAGTTGGCGCGAGACGGAGTTGTCGCCGAGGACGCTGGAGTCGATGTGCAGCAGTTTCATGGGTTTTCCTTGTGTGGACCCTGGGTCAGGGCTTGGGACTTATTCTCATGGCAAGATCAATCGGCGATAAGTCATCTGATTTGAAATTGATTGTCTCGTCTATGGAATCAATTGAAGGAAAGGCCGCACGACCATGCAAGACCTCAATGACATGCTGTATTTCGCCGAGGTGGTGGAGCGGGGCGGCTTTGCCGCCGCTGGCCGCAGCCTGGGCATCCCGAAATCCCGGCTTTCCCGGCGACTGGCGGCGTTGGAGCAGCGTCTGGGGGTCCGGCTCTTGCAGCGGTCCACCCGCCGGGTGGCTCTGACCGAGGCCGGCGATGTGTTCTATCGGCACTGCCGGTCGATGCGGGAATCGGCCCAGGCGGCCAGCGATGCGGTGGCGGCCCTGCGGGCGGAGCCCTCGGGCAAGCTGCGGGTGGTCTGTCCGGTGACCCTGAGCCAGGGGATGCTGGGCGAGATGGTGCCCCGATTTCTGGCGTTGAACCCTTTGGTTCAACTGCAGCTGGAGGTCAACAACCGGGTGGTGGATCTGCTCGAGGACGGTGTCGATGTGGCCTTGCGTGTGCGGACCAGCCTTGATGAAAGCGGTAGCCTGGTGGTCAAGCGCCTGTCTCTGGGCTGTGCCTACCTGGTGGCCAGTCCTTCGCTTTTGAAGCGTTTCGGTGCCGTGCCGGCGCCCGACAACCTCGGGCGCCTGGACAGCGTTGCCATGTCCGCCGTCGAGGGGCGCGCGGTATGGGAGCTGGAGGGGCCGGATGGTCGGCCCTTGAGCGTGGTGCATCGGCCCCGCTATGTGGCCGATGACCTGGTGACGCTCAAATTCGCTGTCCTGGCGGGCATCGGGGCGGGCATTCTGCCCGACTACCTGTGCCGGCAGGAACTGGCCGAGGGGCGGCTTTGCAAGGTGTTGCCTGACTGGTGCCTGCCGCGGCCGATCGTGCACGCGGTTTTTGCCTCCCGTCGTGGCCTGTTGCCGGCTGTCCGCAGCTTTCTGGACTTTCTCGAGCACGAATTCGCAATCGCCGCATACCCCACCTGAGATCGGGATCTATATGTCAAACAGCGCATAAATTAAGAACGAACTATTCGTTCTTGTTTTAAGCGAAAGTTTCGACAATCCCGCCATGACTTTCTGCAAGAAGCACTTCATGGGGACAACGGAATCGGGTCGGGCGCCAGCCTCGGCCCGTGCTTGAGGCTGTGTCGCCGACCATGGTCTCTTCCGTCCATGCGCCCATCATCGTGGTCCCCGGATGGCGTGACTCCGGACCTGGCCATTGGCAGTCGCGCTGGAGTGACGCGCTGCCCGGGGTCCGCCGGGTCCAGCAGGACGACTGGATCACGCCGACCCGCCAGGCCTGGGTGGGCTCGCTGGAGCGTTGCATCCGTGATGCGGGCCGGCCGGTGGTGCTGGCGGCGCACAGCCTGGGCTGCATGGCGGTCGTCCATCTGCCGGATTCGGTCCATGCCCTGATCGACGGGGCCCTGCTGGTGGCCCCGGCGGACCCGGAGCGGCGGGCGGTGCTCAGCGATTTCGCACCCGCTCCCTGCGAGCGGCTGCCCTACCGGAGCATTGTGGTGGCCAGCAGCAATGACCCCTTCTGTCCGATCCGGCTGGCGGGCGCCTACGCCCGCGCCTGGGGCAGCGAATTCGTGCGCCTGCAGGATGCCGGCCACATCAACATCGAGTCCGGTCACGGAGAATGGCCGCTGGGCCTGGCCCTGCTGCAATCGCTGTCCGGCAACCTCAGCCTGGGTGCCTCGCCGTCGGCGCATCCACTGACCTCAACCTCTGAATCCGCATGAGACCAAAGAAACTGCTGGGCATCCTGGGTGCCCTGGTGCTGGCATCGGCCAGCCCGTGGGCGAACGCCCAGACGAGCACCCTGCTCAATGCCTCGTACGACGTGGCACGTGAGTTCTACAAGGACTACAACACAGCCTTCGTCGCCCACTGGAAGAAGACCGCCGGCAAAGACGTGCGGATCGACCAGGCCCATGGCGGCTCAAGCGCTCAGGCGCGTGCGGTCGCTGACGGCCTCGAAGCCGATGTGGTGACCATGAACACCAGCACCGACATCGACTTCCTGGCCCGCCAGGGCGTGGTGGCGCGCGACTGGTCCAAGCGCTTTCCCGCCAATGCGTCGCCGACCACCTCGACCATGCTGTTCCTGACCCGCCACGGGAACCCGAAGAACATCAAGGATTGGGACGATCTGGTGAAACCCGGCGTGCAGGTGGTGGTGGTCAACCCCAAGACCGGTGGCAACGGGCGCATGGCCTATCTGGCGGCCTGGGGCTCGGTGCGCAAGCGGGGCGGCACGGACGCCCAGGCGGCCGAGTTCGTTGCGCGCCTCTACAAGAATGTGCCGGTGCTGGCCAAGGGCGGGCGCGATGCCACCACCATCTTCCTGCAGCGCAACATCGGCGATGTGCTGATCACCTTCGAGTCCGAGGTGCTGTCGGTCGAACGTGAATTCGGCGCCGGCCGCGTGGACGCGATCCTGCCCTCGACCAGTCTGCTGACCGAGAACCCGGTGGCGGTGGTCGAGCGCACGGTGGCCAAGAAGGGCACCGGCGAACTGGCCCGGGCCTATCTCGACTACCTGTATTCGGACGAAGGCCAGGACATCGCGGCCCGGCATGCGTTGCGGCCGCGCTCCGAGGCGGTGCTGAAGAAATACGCCAGCACCTTCAAGCCGGTGCAGCTGTTCACCGTGGCCGACTATTTCGGCTCGCTGGAACAGGCGCAGAAGGTCCACTTCGATGATGGTGGGCAGTTCGACAAGATCTACAGCCCGGGCGGTCGCTGAACATGGCCGCCACCTCGAGTGCATTGGCGGGGAGCCCCCCCGTCGCGACCGGGCTGCGGCCGCGCGGCCGGCACCGGGTGCTGCCGGGTTTCGGCCTCAGCCTGGGTTACACGCTGCTGTACCTCAGCCTGATCGTGCTGATTCCCCTGTCGGCGCTGATCTTCAAGACCTTCACCCTGAGCTGGGAGCAGTTCTGGGTGGCGGTGAGTTCGCCACGGGTGCTGGCCTCGTACCGCCTGACCTTCGGCGCGTCCTTGCTGGCGGCGCTGGTGAATGCGGTCTTCGGCCTGCTGGTGGCCTGGGTGCTGGTGCGCTACCGCTTCCCCGGCAAGAAGATCGTCGATGCCCTGGTCGACCTGCCTTTCGCATTGCCGACGGCAGTGGCCGGCATCTCCCTGACGGCGCTGCTGGCGGGCAACGGCTGGATCGGGCAATACCTCGAGCCCCTGGGCATCAAGCTCGCCTTCACCCCTGCCGGCGTGGTGATCGCCCTGATCTTCATCGGCCTGCCTTTTGTGGTGCGCACCGTGCAACCGGTGCTCGAAGATGCCGAGAAGGAACTTGAAGAGGCCGCCACCTGCCTCGGCGCCACGCGCTGGCAGACCTTCAGCCGGGTGATCTTTCCCTCGATCGCCCCGGCCCTGCTCACCGGCTTCGCCATGGCCTTTGCGCGCGCCATCGGCGAATACGGCTCGGTGATCTTCATCGCCGGCAACATGCCCATGATCTCGGAGATCACGCCGCTGATCATCATCGGCAAGCTCGAACAATA
The DNA here is from genome assembly GCA_019233055.1 of Curvibacter sp. Lineage (GTDB taxonomy): Bacteria > Pseudomonadota > Gammaproteobacteria > Burkholderiales > Burkholderiaceae_C > Curvibacter. The sequence goes on along the minus strand of JAFAMV010000224.1, from coordinate 7,216 downwards.
CGACTATGCCGGGGCCACGGCGGTGGCGGTGGTCATGCTGCTGATCTCCTTCGCGCTGCTGCTGCTGATCAACGGATTGCAGGGCTGGCAGCGCCGGCGCACGGGGGCCGCATGAGTCAAGACACATCCAAGCCGCAGAAGCCCCGGGTCCAGGCCGGCACCACCGAACCCCGCTGGGTGCAGGCGACGCTGATCGGCCTCGCCCTGGTCTTCATGGTCCTGTTCCTGTTCCTGCCCCTGGCCGCCGTCTTCACCGAGGCGCTGAGCAAGGGTCTGGGCACCTTCGTGGAGGCGCTGCAGGAGCCCGATGCCTGGTCGGCGATCCGGCTGACCCTGATCACGGCGGCGGTCGCGGTGCCCCTGAACCTCGTCTTCGGCCTCAGTGCCTCGTGGGCCATCGCCAAGTTCGAGTTCCCGGGCAAGTCGTTCCTGATCACCCTGGTCGATCTGCCGTTCTCGGTGTCGCCGGTGGTGGCCGGCCTGATCTATGTGCTGATGTTCGGTGCCCAGGGCTGGTTCGGCCCCTGGCTGTCGGCGCATGACATCAAGATCATCTTCGCGGTGCCGGGCGTCATCCTGGCCACGGTGTTCGTCACCTTCCCCTTCATCGCGCGCGAGCTGATCCCGCTGATGCAGGCCCAGGGCAGCGACGAGGAGCAGGCCGCCATCGTGCTCGGCGCATCGGGCTGGCAGACCTTCTGGTACGTGACCCTGCCCAAGATCCGCTGGGGCCTGCTGTATGGGGTGATCCTGTGCAATGCGCGGGCCATGGGCGAATTCGGGGCGGTGTCGGTGGTCTCGGGCCACATCCGGGGCCAGACCAACACCATCCCGTTGCACGTCGAGATCCTCTACAACGAGTACCAGTCCGTGGCCGCGTTTGCGGTGGCGTCGCTGCTGGCCCTGCTGGCGCTGTTGACGCTGTTGATCAAGTCGGTGGTCGAATGGCGCCACCGGCAGGAACTGCAGGACGCGGCCATCCTGCCACCCGAGCCCCTGAACCCTTCCGGAGCGGTCGCCACGGCCGGCCGATGAGAACCTTTCCATGAGCATCCAGATCCGCAACCTCAGCAAGCATTTCGGCGATTTCCACGCGCTGCGTGATGTCAGCCTGGACATCGATTCGGGCGAACTCATCGCCTTGCTGGGGCCGTCGGGCTGCGGCAAGACGACCTTGCTGCGCATCATCGCCGGTCTCGAGAGCCCGGACACCGGCCACATCCTGTTCTCGGGCGAGGACACCACCGACGTCCATGTGCGGGACCGGCAGGTCGGCTTCGTGTTTCAGCACTATGCGCTGTTCCGTCACATGACGGTCTTCGAGAACGTGGCCTTCGGCCTGCGCGTGAAACCCCGCCATCTGAGGCCGCCCGAGGCCCAGATCAAGAAAAAGGTGCACGAGCTGCTGCAACTGGTGCAGCTCGACTGGCTGGCCGACCGCTATCCCTCGCAACTGTCCGGTGGGCAGCGCCAGCGCATCGCGCTGGCCCGCGCCCTGGCCGTGGAGCCCAAGGTGCTGCTGCTCGACGAGCCTTTCGGGGCCCTGGATGCCAAGGTGCGCAAGGAGCTGCGCCGCTGGCTCAGGCGTCTGCATGACGAGCTGCATGTGACCAGCATCTTTGTCACCCACGACCAGGAGGAGGCCCTGGAGGTGGCGGACCGGGTGGTGCTGATGAATGCCGGGCGCATCGAGCAGAGCGGCTCGCCCCAGGAGGTCTGGGACCATCCGGCCAGCCCTTTCGTCTATGGCTTTCTCGGCGACGTCAACCTGTTCCATGGCCGGGCCCACGAAGGGCAGGTGCATCTGGAGGGCTTGCAGATCGATGCCCCCGAGCATGCGGCGGCCCAGAATGCCAAGGCATCGGCCTATGTGCGGCCCCATGATCTGGAGGTCCAGCGCTATGCGCCCGGTGCCGACCTGGGCATCGAGGGCCAGCCCCGGGGCCTGGTGGTGCAGCTCAGCCGCGCCATCGTGGTGGGGCCGATCGCACGCCTGGAACTTATTTCGGCGGATGACCACAAACAGGCGGAAAATCCCGCCCAGGATCAGGTGATTGAGGCGCACATTCCGGCGCAGCAATTCCATGATCTGGCTTTGCGTGAAGGCGAGATGCTCGTGGTGACCCCACGGCGCGCCCGCGTGTTTGTTGAAGGAAGCTGAGTTGTTCTTGATCGAATGGTTTGACCGCGCTCCGCGCCGCCTGCTGGCCCTGGCCAGCGTCAGTTGCATCGGCCTGCTGGCCTTTGGCCTGTACCTGCAGCATGTCCTGGGGCTGGAGCCCTGCCCGATGTGCATCGTGCAGCGCTACGCCCTGGTCCTGGTCGCGGTCTGGTCCGGGCTGGCCGCACTCTCGGGCCGACGGGGCGCCTGGTTGCTGGGGGGCGGGCTGGTCTTGTTGACCTCGGCCTTCGGTGCCTTCGTCGCGGCGCGCCAGAGCTGGCTGCAATGGAACCCGCCCGAGGTCATGACCTGCGGGCGCGACCTGTACGGCATGATCGAGGCCTTTCCGCTGCAGCGGGTCATCCCCATGGTCTTCAAGGGCAGCGGCGACTGCTCGGCCGTCGACTGGACCTTCCTGGGCGGCTCGATCGCCAACTGGTCCTTCGTGGCCTTTGTCTTTTTCGGCCTCTCGGCGCTGGCGCTGATCCTGCGCCAGCGCCGGGCCTGATCGCCGCTCTTTCAGAATCCCAGGCTGGCCAGCAGGTCGTCGACCTGCGACTGGTTGGTCACCACTTCCTTGTTGGCCTGGCCATGGACCACCGGCCCCTGCAGGTCGCTGGTGCTGGGCTCCTTGCCGATCTGGGGCGGCGCGCTGTTGACCAGCAGCTCGACCAGCTGTTTCTCCAGATCGCTGGCCAGGTTGACCACACGGGCGATCACCTGACCGGTCAGGTCATGGAAGTCCTGGGCCATCATGATGTCGGTCAGATGCTCGTCCATGGCGGCATTGGACTGGCTGACGAGCTGCAGGTAGGTCAGCAGGTCCTTGCCGGTGAAGGTGGTGCCCGGGTAGCGCTCGATGAGTTCGGTCAGGCGCCGTGTCTCGACATCCACCGGCTCGCGTGCGGCCTTGGTCTTGTCGACCGAATTGAGCACCTTCTCGGCCGCCTCGCCGGTCAGTTTGGCGATATAGCTCAGCCGGCTCTTGGCGTCGGGCAGTTCTTCGGCCGCACCATGCAGCTTGTCGGCGATGCCGAGCGCGTTCAGCGAATCATGGAGCTGACGCGTCAGCAGGCCCAGCTGGAAGTGGATGTCCACCTCTTCCTGGTTGTGGGCGATGATGGGTTCTTGTGCTTCGGTCATGGTGCGTCCGGGTCCAGCGAGAGCAAGGGAGGGCGGGCAAAAACCCCTGAGCAGGGTTTTCGCCACAACTGTCACAAATATAGCTGTTCTGGACCTGCCGCCACAGCTCCGGCAGCGTCATGGAGAAGGTTCAGAACTTCTTCACCAGCACCTGGCTCTTGCGGTCCCAGTTGTATTTGCGCTTGCGGGCCTCGGGCAGCCAGTCGGGGTCGACGGGCTGGAAGCCGCGTTTGATGAACCAGTGCATGGTGCGCGTGGTCAGCACGAAGATGCTTTGCAGCCCCATGGCGCGGGCGCGTTGCTCGATGCGCTTGAGGATCTTCTCGCCGTCGCCCTGGCCCTGGCTCTGGGGCGACACGGTCAGGGCGGCCATCTCGGCGGTGCGTGCCTCAGGATAGGGGTAGAGGGCGGCGCAGGCGAAGATCACCCCATCGTGCTCGATGATGCTGTAGAGCTCGATGTCGCGTTCGATCTCGGTGCGGCTGCGCTTGACCAGGGTGCCGTCCTTCTCGAAGGGCTCGATGAGCTTCAAGATGCCGCCCACATCGTCGGAGGTGGCTTCGCGCAGTTCTTCGAGCTTTTCGTCGACCACCATGGTGCCGATGCCGTCGTGCACATAGACCTCCAGCAGCAGCGCGCCATCGACCGCGAAGGGCAGGATGTGGCTGCGCTCCACCCCCGCCTTGCAGGCCTGCACACAGTGTTGCAGGTAGAAGGCCGTGTCGGTGGGCAGCAAGGGGGCAGGCAGGCTGTGCAGCAGCTTCTCGGCTTCGGCCAGAGGCAGCTCGGTGTCGATGGGGTTGTCGTCGCTGACCGGCTGCTGGGGGTCCTGGGCGATGCCGTGCACCTCGGTGAGGAAGATCAGCTTGTCGGCCTGCATCTCGGCCGCCACGCGGGTGGCGACCTCTTCCATGCTGAGGTTGAAGGCTTCGCCGGTCGGTGAAAAGCCGAAGGGCGACAGCAGCACCATCGCGCCGAAATCGAGCGAGCGCTGGATGCTGGCCACATCGACCTTGCGCACCAGCCCGGAGCTCTTGAAGTCCACGCCGTCGACGATGCCGATGGGGCGCGCGGTCAGGAAGTTGCCGGAGATCATGCGCACCGTCGACCCGGCCATCGGCGTGTTGGGCAGCCCCATGCTGAACGCGGCCTCGATCTCGTAGCGCAGCTGGCCGGCGGCCTCCTGGGCGCAGTCCAGGGCCACTTCGTCGGTGATGCGCACCCCCTGCGAGTAGCGGGGCTCCTGCCCCTTGGCGCGCAGTTGTTCGTTGACCTGGGGCCGGAAGCCGTGCACCAGGACGATCTTCACGCCCATGCTCTGGATCAGGGCCAGATCCTGCGCGATGTGGGGCAGCTTGCCGGCGGCGATGGCTTCGCCGGCAATGCCGACGACGAAGGTCTTGCCCCGGTGCATGTGGATGTAGGGCGCCACCGAGCGGAACCAGGGCACGAAGGTGAAATTGAAGACGGCGGACATGTTCACGGACGAAGGGCCAGGGCAGGGGAGGTATTCGGGAAAACGCGAGTGTAGCGGCATGGACCGCTTTTGGCGTGATGGCGGGCGCGCCAAGGGCTGGCCTGGCTGGCGGCCGACCCGGCGATAATGCCGGGTTGTCCTGCGATCACCCTGAAAATCCCCTTTTGGCCTCCGTCCCGCTCCACTTCGAATTCCCAGAATCGCTGCCGGTCAGTGGCCGGCGTGACGAGATCATGGCTGCGCTGCAGCAGCACCAGGTGATCATCGTCTGCGGTGAAACCGGTTCGGGCAAGACCACGCAACTGCCCAAGATCGCACTGGCCATGGGACGGGGCCGCCTGAATGCCGCACCGGGCCAGAAGGGCCAACTGATCGGCCACACCCAGCCCCGGCGCATCGCCGCGAGTTCGGTGGCCAAGCGCATTGCCGAAGAGCTCAAGACCCCGCTCGGCGAGGTGGTGGGCTACAAGGTCCGCTTCCAGGATCGGCTGTCGCGCGACGCCTCGGTCAAGCTGATGACCGACGGCATCCTGCTCGCCGAGACCCAGACCGATCCGTTGCTCAAGGCCTACGACACCCTGATCATCGACGAGGCCCACGAGCGCAGCCTCAACATCGACTTCCTGCTGGGCTATCTGCGCCAGATCCTGCCGCGCCGGCCCGATCTGAAGATAGTCGTCACCTCGGCCACGATCGATGCGAACCGTTTTGCCGAGCATTTCGCCTCGGCCCGGGGACCGGCGCCGGTCATCTATGTGTCGGGCCGCACCTTCCCGGTCGAGCAGCGCTACCGCCCCTACGAAGAGGCCCGGGACTACGGCCTCAACGAGGCCATCGCCGATGCCGTGGACGAGCTGTGGGCCGGCCGCGCCGGTGGCGACATCCTGGTCTTCCTGCCCGGCGAGCGCGAGATCCGCGAGGCCGCAGACCACCTGCGCGGCCACCTGGCCCACCAGCCGGTGATGCGTCACGCCGAGGTGCTGCCCCTGTTCGCCCGCCTGTCCCAGGCCGAGCAGGACCGCATCTTCGACGGCCACACCGGGCGCCGCATCGTGCTGGCCACCAATGTGGCCGAGACCTCGCTCACCGTGCCCGGCATCCGCTATGTGATCGATGCGGGCACCGCCCGGGTCAAGCGCTACAGCTTCCGCAGCAAGGTCGAACAGTTGTTGGTCGAGCCGATCAGCCAGGCAGCGGCCAACCAGCGCGCCGGGCGCTGCGGGCGGGTGGCCGACGGCATCTGCATCCGCCTCTATGACGAGAAGGACTTCAACGGCCGCCCGCGTTTCACCGATCCCGAGATCCTGCGCAGTTCGCTGGCCGGGGTGATCCTGCGCATGAAGTCGCTGCACCTGGGGGTGGTGGAAGACTTTCCCTTTCTCGAAGCCCCCTCGCGCCGCGCGATCGCCGACGGCTATCAGCTGCTGTCCGAGCTGGGCGCGGTCGATGACGCCAATGAACTCACGCCCATGGGCCAGGAGCTGGCCCGCCTGCCGCTGGACCCGCGCGTCGGCCGCATGATCCTGGAGGCGCGCGACCGCAATGCGCTTGAAGAGGTGCTGGTGATCGCGGCGGCCCTGTCGGTGCAGGATGTCCGCGACCGGCCCCTGGAGGCCCAGGCGCAGGCCGACCAGGCGCATGCCAAGTGGGACGACGAGAAAAGCGAATTCAGCGGCTATGTGCGGCTCTGGCAGTGGATCGCCGAGGCCCGAGGCGGCTCCGTCACCCTGAACCGGCGCGGCCAGGTGGTGGCGCCGCCCGCGCCGGCGCGGCGCGCCAGTGCGGCGGTGCTGCCGGTGGCACAGCGCCTGCAGGTGCCTGTGGTCGTGCCGCCTTCGACCGATGCGGCCCCCGCCACGCACAAGCTCAGCAACCGGCAGTACGAAACCCTGCTGCGGCAGAACTTCATCAACATCCGCCGCCTGCGCGAGTGGCGCGACATCCACAGCCAGTTGCTGACGGTGGTCACCGAGCACCGCTGGGTCATCAACCGCCTGCCCGCCGGCTACGAGGCCATCCACCTGTCCATGCTGGCCGGGTTGCTGGGCAATGTGGGCTGGAAGATGGAGTCGGAGGGGGAAGCGTCCGGCGGTTCGGGGAACGCCTCGGGCGAATACCTCGGCGCACGCGGCATCAAGTTCCACCGGCACCCCGGCGCCCACCTCAAGAAGAAGCCGGGGCGCTGGATCATCTGCGCCGAACTGGTCGAGACCACGCGCCTGTTCGGGCGCGGCATCGCCAACATTGAGCCCCAGTGGCTGGAGCAGATCGGCGGGCACCTGCTGAAAAAGCAACTGCTCGACCCGCACTGGGAGAAGCGCGGCGCCGAGGTGGTGGCCTATGAGCGGGCCACGCTCTACGGCCTGGTGGTCTACAGTGGCCGACGGGTCAGCTACGGCCGGGTCGATCTGGCCGCCGCCCGCGAGATCTTCATC
>JAFAMV010000160.1 GCA_019233055.1 Curvibacter sp. | reverse complement strand
GCGTGGGCACCGGGTTGGTGATCATGCTCTCCATCATCTGGGTGGCGGTGATGACCACCTTGTCGCTGTCGCGGGCCAGCTTGATCATGCGCTTTTGCAGCGCCGGCACCACCGCGTTGCCCACTTCGACGGCCAGATCGCCGCGCGCCACCATGATGCCGTCGCTGGCGGCCAGGATCTCTTCGAGACGCGGGATCGCCTCGGCCCGCTCGATCTTGGCGATCAGGCCCGGCTTGTGCCGGTATTCGGCAGCGGCCACATTGCAGAGCTGGCGGGCCATCTCCATGTCGGTGGCGTTCTTGGGAAAGCTGACGGCGACGTAGTCGGCCTGGAAGCTCATCGCGGTGCGGATGTCCTCCATGTCCTTGGCCGTCAGGGCCGGCGCGGTGAGCCCGCCGCCCTGCTTGTTGATGCCCTTGTTGTTGGACAGCTCACCGCCGAGCTTGACCACGGTGTGCACCTGCTCGCCGATCACGGCGGTCACGCTGAGCACGATCAGGCCGTCGTTGAGCAGCAGCAGGTCGCCGGCCTTCACATCGCGCGGCAGCTCCTTGTAGTCGAGGCCGACGCCCTGCAGGTCGCCCGGCTCGGTGCGGGAGGCGTCGAGGACGAACTGGGCGCCCGCCTCCAGCATGACCTTGCCTTCGGCGAACTTGCCGACCCGGATCTTCGGACCCTGCAGGTCGGCCATGATGGCGACCTCGCGGCCGGCACGCTGGGCGGCGGCCCGCACCAAGGCGGCCCGGTCGATGTGGTCCTGGGCCTTGCCGTGGCTGAAGTTCAGCCGGACCACGTTGACGCCAGCGCGGATCATCTTCTCGAGCAGTTGCGGGTCGCTGGACGCGGGGCCCAGGGTGGCGACGATCTTGGTGGCACGGCGGGTACTCATTGGGTTGGTCTCCTGTAACTTAATTTCCATTTTTACACGGAACCGGTTACATGCCCGGTACGAACCACTCCGAAACGCCCGAAAGTGGACTTTGGAGGGTCTGTTGGACAATAGCGTCCGTGCAACGAAGTTTGAGGCCGATCAACGGCCTCTCTTGACAAATCACTAACATCTCCATCTTGCCGCAGATTCATCAGACGACCATGACCGTCATACAACCCACTTCCAACGAGCTTCCGGCGCCCCTCGCACCCGAGGCGCCGCTCCCGCACCGAAAGATCATCCGCTCCTGGCTGATCCCGCTGTCCGAACGCACCACCGCCTGGGCCTTCGTGCTGCTGGCCTTCGATTACGCATTGCTCGGCGGCCTGCTCAGCGGCGTGGTGCTGCTGTCGTCGGTCTGGCTCAAGCTGCTGTGCGGGCTGGCGGCCGGTTTCGTGCTGGGCCGCCTGTTCATCATCGGCCACGATGCCTGCCACCAGAGCCTGACGCCGCATCGCCAGCTCAACAAATGGCTGGGCCGCATCGCCTTCCTGCCGACCATCACCCCCTACAGCCTGTGGGATGTCGGCCACAACGTGGTGCACCACGGCTTCACCAACCTCAAGGGCGTCGATTTCGTCTGGGAACCCAAGACCCAGGCCGAATTCGAGGCCATGAGCCCGGGCCGCCGCTTCATGGAGCGCCTCTACCGCAGCGGCTGGGCGCCAGGCCTGTACTACATGGTCGAGATCTGGTGGAAGAAGATGTTCTTCCCCAGCAAGTCGAGCATGGGCACCACCCGCCGTCCGCTGTTCTTCTGGGACTGCGTCAGCGTCTCGGCCTATGGCGCGGTCTGGATCGCCGCCATGGCCTGGGCGGCCATCGCCACGCAGCAATCGGTCCTCACCTTGCTGCTGCTGGGCTTCGTGGTCCCGATGATGTTCTGGTTCGCCATGATCGGTTTCGTGGTCTATGTGCACCACACCCATGTGCGTGTGTCCTGGCATGACAACAAGGCCGCCTGGACCAAGGCCCAGCCTTTCGTCTCGACCACGGTGCACCTGACCTTCCCGCTCCAGATCGGCGCCGTGCTGCACCACATCATGGAGCACACCGCCCACCACGTGGACATGAGCATCCCCCTGTACCGCCTCAAGGATGCGCAGAAGATGCTCGAAGACCTGCTGCCCGGCCGCATCATCATCCAGCCCTTCTCCTGGGGCTGGTACTTCAAGACCGCCCGCGCCTGCAAGCTGTACGACTTCACGCGCCGCTGCTGGACCGACTTCAAGGGCCGCGCCACCAGCGAACCCCAGCCGCTGCCGGTCGGGGTCTGATCCCGTCGCCGTACCCGGCCCTTCGGGGCCGCCCAACGGCCCAGAAAAAAGCCGCTCCAATGAGCGGCTTTTTTTCGTCCGGCCGTGCCGGGAGGCTCAGGACTCTCAGTCCTGCGCGCGCTTCTGCAGGATCTCGAAGGCCGGCAGGGTCTTGCCCTCCAGCACCTCCAGGAAGGCGCCGCCGCCGGTGGAGATGTAGCCGACCTGCTTCTCGATGCCGTACTTGGCGATGGCTGCCAGGGTGTCGCCGCCGCCGGCGATGCTGAAGGCGCTGGATTCGGCGATGGCCTGGGCGATCACCTTGGTGCCGTTCTCGAAGGCGGCGAATTCGAACACGCCGACCGGGCCGTTCCAGACGATGGTGCCGGCCGCCTTGAGCTGGGCCGCCAGGCGTGCGGCGGTCTCGGGGCCGATGTCCAGGATCAGGTCATCGTCGGCCACCTCGCTGGCCTTCTTGACGGTGGCCGGCGCGTCGGCCGCAAAGGTCTTGGCGACCACCACGTCGGTGGGGATGGGCACCTCGGCGCCGCGCGCCTTCATGGCCTCGATCACCGCGCGGGCATCGCCCAGCAGATCGGGCTCGGCCAGGCTCTTGCCGATCTTCAGGCCGGCGGCCAGCATGAAGGTGTTGGCGATGCCACCGCCGACGATCAGCTGGTCGACGTTCCTGGCCAGGCTCTGCAGGATGGTGAGCTTGGTGCTGACCTTGCTGCCTGCCACGATGGCCGCCAGCGGGCGGCGCGGGTTGGCCAGGGCCTTGGAGATGGCATCGATCTCGGCGGCCAGCAGAGGGCCGGCGCAGGCGATCGGTGCGTACTGGGCGATGCCATAGGTGCTGCCCTCGGCGCGGTGGGCCGTGCCGAAGGCGTCGTGCACGAAGATGTCGCACAGCGCGGCCAGCTTGCGGGCCAACTCTTCCTTGTTCTTCTTTTCGCCGACGTTGAGGCGGCAGTTCTCCAGCAGCACCACCTGGCCGGGCGCCACCTGCACGCCGTCGACCCAGTCGGCCACCAGAGGCACCTCGCGGCCCAGCAATTCGCCCAGGCGCCTGGCCACCGGGGCCAGCGAATCCTCGGGCTTGAACTCGCCCTCGGTCGGGCGCCCCAGGTGCGAGGTCACCATGACGGCGGCACCGGCCTCCAGCGCCATCTGGATGCAGGGCACGCTGGCGCGGATGCGGGTGTCCTCGGTGATGCGGCCGGCATCGTCCTGCGGCACATTCAGGTCGGCACGGATGAAGACGCGCTGGTTGCGGGCCTTGCCGCTGGCGCACAGGTCGGAGAAGCGAATGACGTTCATGGTGATGCTTGGAACAGGACGAAACTTCCCATTTTAAGAGCCTGTTCAATGCCTTCCACGGGTCGCGCGAGACATTGAACAGGCTCTAAACGCGGCGGCCTTCTGCGCCCTGACGCAGACGGGCGGGCCACACCGGCCGGCGCCCTACCAGCCCAGCCCCAGGTGCAGCGGCAGGTAGACGGCCATGCCGCCGGCGATCGTCCACAGCACGTCGCGGCGCACGAAGTAGATCAGCGCCCCCACCAGTGCCCCGAAGATGCGGGCATCGAGCCAGGAAGGGGTGAGCTGCCCCTGGAACATCACCACCTCGGGCGCGACCACGGCCGCCAGCGCGGCAATCGGCGCGTACTGCAGGCCCCGGTGCGCCCAGTGCGGCATGGGCAGGGGTTTGCGCGAGATGAAGAAGAAGCTGCGCGTGATCACGGTCACGCAGGCCAGCCCGAGGATGACGCCCACGGTCCAGAGGTCGGTGTTTCCCATGTCGACAGATCCGATTCGAAAGGGCGGCCTATCGGCCGTCTGCGGCGGCCGGCCGGGCGGGCGAGAGGCGCTCCATCCACAGGCACAGCAACACGGCCGCCGCGATCGCGACGACGATGTTGAGCTTCAGCGGCAGCGCATAGGCCGCCACCGCGGCAACCCCGGCCACGCCGGCCGACAGCATGCGCAAGCGGGTGCTGGCCAGCGAGCACAGGATGCCGATGAGGCACAGGATGCCGGCAAACCCGAGCCCCCATTGCGTGGGGATGAAGTTGGCCAGGGCCACGCCGACCAGGCTGGCGCCGACCCAGCTGGCCCAGTTGAGCGCGCAATTGCCGGCCAGGTAGGCCGTCTGCTCGAGCCGGGTGGCCACATCCTGCCCCGGGCTGTGGTAGCGCCGGGTGAACATCACATAGCTCAGATCGGCACTGAGGTAGCCGTGGACCATGCGCTCCCAGCGCGGCAGGTGCATGAGGTAGGGCCGCATGTGCAGACTGAAGACCACGAAGCGCAGGTTCACACAGAAGCCGGTCGCCAGGATCACCCAGGCCGGTGCCGCCGCCACGATCAGCGGGATCGCCGCCAACTGGGAGCTGCCGGCATACACCAGCACGGTCATCAGCACGGCCTCGAAGACGCTCATGCCGGCCTTGACCATGGCCACCCCGGTCATCAGCCCCCAGGCCGCGATGCCCGGGGCCTGGGGCCACATCTCGCGCACTCCCTGGGCGAAGGCGCGGTGGCGGTGATGGTCTTGCCGCAGGAACATCGGTCTCAGGCGTCGGCGCCCAAGGTCTGGCCGGCTTGCAGCGCCATGCCCCGCAGGAATTCGGCCGCCGGCAGCCGTTTGCCGCCGGCCCGCTGCAGGGTGGTCAGGCGCAGCACGCCCTGGCCGCAACGGACCCGGACGCCGTCCGCGCCGACGCTCAGGATCTGCCCCGGCGGGGCTGCCAGGGCCTGGGCATCCAGCCCGGCCTCGGCTTCGGCCCCCCACAGCTTGATCACCTCGGCGCCCAGGGCGCTCTGGGCGCCAGGGAAGGGGTTGAAGGCACGGACCCGGCGGGCGATCTGCGCCGCATCCGCGCGCCAGTCGATCAGCGCCTCGGCCTTCGATCTTGTGGGCGTAGCAGACACCTTCAACGGGCTGGGGCACGCGGCTCAGGCCGCCACAGGCGGCGAGTTCCAGCGCTTCCACGATCAGGCGCCCGCCCAGCGAGGCCAGTCGGTCATGCAGGCTGGCCGTGCTGTCGTCGCCACCGATGGCGAGCTTCTCGAGCAGCAGCATGTCGCCGGTGTCCAGGCCGGCGTCCATCTGCATGATGGTGACGCCGGTCTCAGGGTCACCGGCCTCGATGGCGCGGTGGATGGGCGCGGCCCCGCGCCAGCGCGGCAGGATCGAGGCATGGATGTTCAGGCAACCGAGCGGCGGGGTGTCCAGCACCCATTGGGGCAGGATCAGGCCGTAGGCGGCCACCACCATCACATCGGCCTGGGCGGCCTCGATGGCCTGACGCGCCGCTGCGGCCTCTTCGGGGTAGCGGCCGTCCAGGCGCAGGCTGTGCGGCTGGGCGACCGCCACGCCGTGTTCGAGCGCCCATTGCTTGACCGGCGAGGGCTGCAGCTTCATGCCACGCCCGGCCGGCCGGTCCGGCTGGGTCAGGACCAGAGGGATGTCGAAACCCGCAGCGTGCAGGGCCTCGAGGGCCACGCGGGCAAATTCCGGCGTGCCGGCAAAGATCACTTTCATGGTGCGGGGCCCGTGTCGCGGGCGTCTTCCTCAGTGGCGGCGGCCCGCCGACGGGTTGCGGACCTGCATGAACACCAGGCGGCGCAGCACGCCCTCGGGGTCCAGATGCAGGTAAACGTAGAACGGCTCGTTGATGTCCAGGAACTGATAGACCCACACATCGCCCTCGAAGCGCGCCACCTTCTCGACACGCGCGGGCGCCCCATAGAGCTGGCGGATCTGCTCGGCGGTGGTCTTGTCGACGACCATGTCCTGCTCGATGCGCGGGCGCAGCAGGGGCTGGTCCACCCGGCTCAGGCGGCCGGAGGCGTCGAGGTCGAGGTTGTAGACCTCGAAGCCGGCCGGCTCGCCCGAATACTGCAGGCGCGCACCGGAAGCGAGCGGCAGGCGCGCCGTCGGCGGCCCCAGCCGGGCCAGCACTTCGGACTCGGTCGACCCCAGCGGCTGGGACGCCGGAAAACGCAGCGGCCCCACGGCCGAGCATCCCGCCAGCCAGATCGCCGCCGCCAGAGCGAGGACGGGGCCCCGCAGGGCAGCGGTCTTCATTCGCGGGCCTCGCGCTGTTGCTTGATCATCTTGGTCTTGATGCGGTTGCGCTTGAGCGGCGACAGGTAGTCGACGAAGACCTTGCCCAGCAGGTGGTCCATCTCGTGCTGGATGCAGACCGCGAGCAGCTCGTCGGCCTCGACCTCGCGCCACTGGCCCTGGGCGTCCTGGGCCTTGACCTTGACCGCGACGGCGCGCTCGACGCCGTCGTAGATGCCCGGCACCGACAGGCAGCCCTCGTCGCCGACCTGGCGCTCCTCGCTGGCCCAGACGATCTCGGGGTTGATCAGCACCAGCGGCGCATCGCGCTCTTCCGAGACATCGATGACGATGAGGCGCTCGTGGTAGTCCACCTGGGTGGCGGCCAGGCCGATGCCCTTGGCGTCGTACATGGTTTCGAGCATGTCGGCGACGCGCTGCTGAAGGCGCTCGTCGAACACGGTGACGGGTTTGGCGACCTTGTGCAGGCGCGGATCGGGATAGCAGAGAATGGGTAGGAGAGCCATGGCGTTTCGCAGCGGTTGTCGCTATTTTCGCCACTTTTGGCGTGATCCACCGGCGGTCGGCTCAATATTCGTTGCCCAATCAAGGGCTTGGGCGCAAAATCTGCCGCGCTTGATGATGTTTCCGCCGGGTTGGCGACACCCTTTTTTCATGGCGGCCCCCGGGAGCGACAGGAATGCCAAAACACCTTTTCATCCACCCTGTGCAATCGAAACGCCGGCTGTTGAGCCTGTCGGCCCTGTCCCTGCTGGGCCTTGCGGCGCCAACGGCCTTTGCCCAGAGTTACCCGGTCACTGCCGGCCAGCGGGCCACCGCCGATCAGGTCGCCCAGAACGGGGTGCCCGAATCCGAACTGGCCGCCGGCGCCCCTGAGCAATACACCGTCAAGGCCGGCGACACACTCTGGGGGGTGTCGGGCCTGTACCTGCAAAAGCCCTGGCGCTGGCCCGAGCTGTGGGGCATGAACCTGCAGCAGATCCACAACCCGCACCTGATCTTTCCCGGCCAGACGCTGTACCTGCTGCGCGTCAACGGCGTCGCCCGGCTGAGCACCGCACGCTCGAATGCCTCCGACGACGACGCGGTGATCAAGATCTCGCCGCGCTCGCGCTACGAGTCGCTCAGCGACAACGCCCTGCCCACGCTGAGGCCCCAGCTCATCGAGCCCTTCCTGTCCGAGCCGATCATCGTCGAGGAAGATGCGCTGCTGAAGGCCCCCCACATCGTCTCGGCCGGCGAGAACCGGGTGCTGATCAGCAAGGGCGACCGCGCCTACGCCCGTGGCGACGCCAGCGCGCCGCTGGTGATCGGCCCCGGCAAGCCGCGCGACTTCCGCGTGTTCCGCAACGCCACGCCGATCAAGGACCCCAACACCGGCAAGGTGCTGGGCTACGAAGCCCAGTTCCTGGGCCGCGCCCACCTGGAGCGCAGCGAAAGCCGCGACATCCTCGCCGCCGCGCCCAAGCGCACGCCCAAGCCCAGCACCCTGGGCAACCATGACTACCCGGTGGAGGTCAAAGACGAAGCCGACGAGACCGAGGTCGTGGCGGCCACCATCGACATCGTCTCGAACAAGGAAGAGATCGCCTCCGGCGACCGCCTGCTGCCCGAGCCGCCGCGCGAATTCCGCAGCTATGTGCCGCATGCGCCGCAGCAGCGAATCGAGCGCGGCCGCATCGCCTCGGTCTACGGCAGCGACGCGGTGGCCAATGCGGGCCAGAACCAGATCGTGGCCCTGAACCTCGGCAGCCTCGACGGCATCGAGAACGGCCACGTGATGGCCATCCTCACCGACGGCGCCCATGTGGTCGACAAGCTCGATCCCGACAAGGCGCGCATCAAGCTGCCCAATGAGCGCAACGGCCTGCTGATGGTGTTCCGCACCTTCGATCACATCTCCTATGCCCTGATCCTGCAGATCGAGCAGGCGGTGCATGTCGGCGATCGGGTGATCAACCCCGTCTGATCCCGGGTGTCGCGGGACGAACTCGCCTTCTGGCTGCGACTGACGCTGACCCCGGGGGTCGGCGACACCACGGCACGGCGGTTGCTGGCCGCCTTCGGATTGCCTGAGCAGGTCTTTTCGCAGACCGAGACGGCCTTGCGGCAGGTCGCCAGCGCGGCCCAGGCACGCGCCCTGCTCAGCCCGCCCGAGGGCTGGACCGAGCTGCTGTCGCGCAGCTGGGACTGGTTGCAACAGCCGCCGCCCGGACTGGCCCACCGCATCCTCACCCTGGCCGATCCCGACTACCCGCAAGCGCTGCTGAACATCGAAGACCCGCCGACGATGCTCTACGCCCTGGGTGCCCCGGGGGCGCTGCCCCTGCCGCACAGCAGCCCGGACTGCCTGGCCGTGGTCGGCAGCCGCAACCCCTCCGCCCAGGGGCTGGACAACGCCCGGGCCTTCGCCCGGCACCTGGCCGGCCAGGGGGTGACCATCGTCTCCGGGCTGGCCCTGGGCATCGATGCGGCAGCCCATGAAGGCGCCCTGGACGGCATGGTGGACGACGCCCGGCTGGCCACGATCGCGGTGGTCGGCACCGGACTGGACCGGGTCTATCCGAGGCAGCACCGGGCCCTGGCACACCGCATTGCGGAGCGCGGCCTGCTGCTCAGCGAGTTTGCCTTGGGCACCCCACCCCTGGGTCCGAATTTCCCCCGACGCAACCGCCTGATTGCCGGCCTGTCGCGCGGCACCCTGGTGGTGGAAGCCGCCCTGGCCTCGGGCTCGCTGGTGACGGCCCGGCTGGCCGTGGAGCAGGGCAAGGAAGTGTTTGCCATCCCCGGCTCCATCCATTCGCCGCAGTCGCGGGGTTGCCATGCCCTTATCCGGCAGGGGGCCAAGCTGGTCGAGACGGCCCAGGATGTCCTCGAAGAACTGCAGTGGCAGTCTGCAGCCGCCCCGGACAGACCCATTCGCCACGAACCCATCAGGACCGCCGACGAGGGCCTGCTGTCGGCACTGGGCCATGATCCTGTGCCCCTGGACCTGCTGCAGGCGCGCACCGGGCTGGCGACCGAGGCGCTACAGGCCCAACTGCTGCAACTGGAATTGGACGGCCTGGTGGGCCGCCTGCCGGGGGGACTGTTCCAGCGCCTGGGTCGGGCCTAGAAAGCCCGGGCCCTCTCAGTTCAGCAGCCGCTCGGGATTGGCATCGAGCTTGGCCAAGGCCTGGCGGGTGGCGCGCAGCGTGAGCGTCTCTTCCTCCTGCGGCACCAGCAGGCCGGCCTGCAGGTAGGCGGCCAGCCGGCGCAGCTGGATCAGGTAGCTGGTGCCGTCCATGGACGCGAACAGGTGCAGCTGGCGGCGCTCGCTGCGCCAGGCGTACTGCACCTGCTGGGCGCGGCTGTTGTGGTCGAGCGTGAACCAGTGCCCCGGCTGCAGCTCCAGCGCCCAGGCCACCATGTCCTCGCTGGGCTTGGCCCCGCCACCGGCCACCACATGCAGCGAGGCCGAATCCACGCCGAGCATGACCTCGAGGCTCTCGGCATCGAGCGGCAGCTCGTCCAGACCCTCCTCGGTCACGTAGTCCTCCAGATGGGCCAGCCGTTTGGCCATGGCGTCGATGGTGGCTTGCGGGATCGCCTCGGTCTTGGACAGGAAGGCATCCGCCAGGGTCTCGCTGAGCACCTTGATGTGCGCCTCCTGGGGTGCGCCGGTCACGCCCAGTGAGTTCAAGCCCTGGCGCAGCCGTTGCAGCAGCAGCGGCAGATCGTGGATGACGCGGGCCCGGTCGGCCCGATTGGGCTTGGCGCTGGCCGCCCACACCAGGTCGGAGGCGGCCTTCTTCAGCGAGACCGTCTCGGCATGCTGCGGGCCGTGACGCACCGCCGACAGCGCCAGCACCTCGGCCCAGACCTTGAACAGGAAATCGCGGATCTCGTCGCGCACGGGCATGCCCTTGAGCATGTTGCGCAGCTCGATGGTGTACTGGATCGCCAGCGTCTCTTTCTGCTCCACCTGCTGGGCCACGGACACCAGCTTGGTGGTCTTGGTCTTCTCGGTCAGGAAGCGATCCAGGAACTTCTGGAATTCGTCGTAGACCAGTTGGAAGACACGCCGCCCGGTCTCCGGGTACTGCTCGATCACCTGCACCACGCGGCGGATCTCGGCCTCCAGCGCGGCATCGGCCACGGTGCTGGCATCGAAGCCCAGCACACAGGAGCCCATGCGGTCGATGAGCAGGCGGGCCGGATGGCTCAGGTTCTCGAAGAACTCGGGTTCGGCCAGCGCGACCCGCAGCACCGGCACCTGCAGGCGTGCGAACCACACCCGCATGGCCGAGGGCAGCCGCTCTTCCGACAAAATGCTCTGGAACATCAGCGCCACCACCTCGATGGTGGCTTTCTCTGCCGGGTTGCTGGTCTTCTTTTTCAGTTCGGCCGAGGTTTCGCGCACCACGCCCGCAGCCCGGGCGACCCCGGCGGCCCCGCCTTCGACCACCACCACACTGCCCGGCACCGCCACCTGCAACGGCGCCTGGGCCAGCGCCTGGGCCAGCGCCTCGCTCGCGGGGGCCATGGGCAGGCCGGCCAGGCCGTTGTGCATCACTGCACCGAGGCTGGCGCCGGCCGACCCGGCAAAGCCAGGGGACTCGGGGACCACACCGCCCACGGAACGCACCAGCAGCCGGTGCAGTTGCCCGATCAGGCCGTGGGCCCGGGCCCGGGCGCGCAACAGCGGCGTGCTGGCTGTCTGGTAATGGGTCTCGTCGCCATGGGCGGCACCGCGCGAGGACGCGGAGGGATGGATCGCCGTGCTGTAACCACCGCCGCGTGTCGACGTGCCGTATCCACCGGTGGACTGCAGGCCTCCGTTGCCCGTGCCGAGCGGGCCCGACAAGGAGACGCCGGCTTCGCCGTCTGCGGCCCGCATCGACGGCGCCGAAGGCGCACGCCGCACCCGGGAACGAAGGTCCTCGTTGGGCACCACGCCATGCTCGAGCAGCCAGGCATTGGCCTCCCGGTAGGCCTGGCGAACCTGGTCGCCGAAACGGCTGCGCAACACGTCGGCCAGTCCGTCCAGGATCTCGCGCCGCAGCCCGCAGGCCACCCATTGCTCGACCAGCCGCAGCAGCAGCGTCTCGATGCGCAGCACGTCCGAGCCGGCCAGATCGGCCCCACGCTCGAGTTCGAGCAGTCGCGAACGCAGCTCAGAGAACTCCTGCCCCACCCGGTCGCCCAAGGCGAGGGCCATGCGGGCCGAGACGATCCGGTTCTCGACCACCTCGTCGCCGACCAGCTCCAGGCTCATGATGTCGAGCGGAGCCTGGGCCTTGGCCGCCGAGGCCGCCTCGGCGGCGTCCTGGCCGAGCGTCGCCGGTTGCAAGGCCTGCCGCCAGGCCTCGGCGACGCCGTCGAAACAGGCCTGCCGGTGCTGTTGCCAATCCATCCAGGCATCGCGGTGCTGCTGCATCTCGCGGGCGGTGCCCGTGAGATTGGCCTGGGCCAGCAGCTGGACTTCGAGGGCCTCGCGCAGGGCAGGCAGGCCGTCGACCAGGCTGGTGACAAAACGCCTGCGGACCCGGTCCGCCATGTCGCGGGAGGCTGCCGAGGGCGGGGTGTCTGGCATGGCGGTCAGGGATTCTGGACAGCCATCCGGCTCAGACGGCGGCCCCGGCGTTGGGGTCGTTCGGGTCGAGGTCCTTGCGACCGCTGCCGCCCTTGATCAGGTCTTCGCGCTTGATGCCCAGCCACATGGCGATGGCCGCCGCCACGAACACCGACGAGTAGATGCCGAAGCAGATGCCGATGGTCAGGGCCATCGCAAAGTAATGCAGGGTCTGGCCGCCGAACAGCAGCATCGACAGCACCATGACCTGGGTCGACCCGTGGGTGATGATGGTGCGGCTGATGGTCGAGGTGATGGCGTTGTCGATGATCTGCACCGTGTTCATCTTGCGAAAGCGCCGGAAATTCTCGCGGATCCGATCGAAGATCACCACCGATTCGTTGACCGAATAACCCAGCACCGCCAGCACCGCCGCCAGCACCGCCAGCGAGAACTCCCACTGGAAGAAGGCGAAGAAGCCCAGGATGATGATCACGTCGTGCAGGTTGGCGATGATGGCGGCCACCGCAAACTTCCATTCGAAACGGAAGGCGAGGTAGATCATGATGCCGACGACCACCATGCCCAGGGCCTTGAGGCCGTCGTGGGCCAGTTCCTCACCCACCTGCGGGCCGACGAACTCGGTGCTGCGCAGGGTGGCTTCCGCATCCAGGCCCTTGAGGGCACCGATGACCTTCTCGCTCTGCTGGGCCGAGCTGACGCCCTTGATCGCGGGCAGGCGGATCATCACGTCCTTGGAGTTGCCGAAGTTCTGCACCAGCACGTCCTCGTAGCCCAGGCCCGAGACGGCGCCGCGCACCTTCTCGAGATCGGCGGCCTGGGCGTAGTTGACGTGCATCACCGTGCCGCCGGTGAACTCCACCGACAGGTGCAGGCCCCGGGTCAGCAGGAAGAACACCGCTGCGGCAAAGGTGAGAAACGAAATCACATTGAACACCAGCGCGTTCTTCATGAACGGGATGTCTTTGTGGATCTTGAAGAATTCCATCGTCTTGTCCTTGCTGGGGCGCCGCGCCTCAAGGCCGGCAGCGCCCGTTCATCAGTCTGCCTGTTTCAACGGGCCTTCGCCACTGCGGCATCGGCCTCAGGACGCCACACCGTGCCGATGGCCACACTCTTGAGCTTTTTCTGACGGCCATACCAGAAGTTGACCAGGCCGCGCGAGAAGAACACCGCCGAGAACATCGAGGTCATGATGCCGATGCAGTGCACGATGGCGAAGCCGCGCACCGGGCCGGATCCGAAGGCCAGCAGGGCCAGACCGACGATCAGGGTCGAGATGTTGGAGTCGAGGATGGTCGCCCAGGCGCGGTCATAGCCGGCGTGGATGGCCGCCTGCGGCGAGGCGCCGTTGCGCAGCTCCTCGCGCACGCGCTCATTGATCAGCACGTTGGAGTCGATGGCCATGCCCAGCGCCAGCGCCATGGCGGCAATGCCGGGCAGGGTCAGGGTGGCCTGCAGCATGGACAGCACCGCCACCAGCAGCAGCAGGTTCAGGCCCAGGGCCAGGCAGGAGAAGACACCGAACATCATGTAGTACACGCACATGAAGACCACGATGACCAGGAAGCCCCAGGTCACGCTGTGGAAACCCTTGGCGATGTTCTCGGCGCCCAGCGTCGGGCCGATGGTCAGTTCCTCGATGATCTCCATCGGTGCGGCCAGCGAGCCGGCGCGCAGCAGCAGGGCGGTGTCGGTGGCTTCCATGGCCGTCATGCGGCCCGAGATCTGCACCCGTCCGCCGCCGATCTCGGTGCGGATCACCGGTGCGGTGACCACCTCGCCCTTGCCCTTCTCGAACAGGATGATGGCCATGCGCTTGCCCACGTTCTCGCGTGTGACGTCGCGGAAGATGCGCGAACCCTTGGCGTCCAGCGTCAGGTTGACGGTGGGTTCCTGGGTCTGGCTGTCGAAGCCGGGCTGGGCGTCGGTGAGGTTCTCGCCGGTCAGGATGACCTGCTTCTTGACCACCAGGGACTGGCCGTTGCGGTCCGGATAGCGTTCGCTGCCGAAAGGCACGGTGCCGCGGCCCGACTCGGCCGCGTGGGCGTCCGAGCTTTCGTCGACCAGGCGCACCTCGAGGGTGGCGGTGCGGCCGAGGATGTCCTTGGCCTTGGCGGTGTCCTGCACACCGGGCAGCTGCACCACGATGCGGTCCAGGCCCTGCTGCTGGATCACCGGCTCGGACACGCCGAGTTCGTTGATCCGGTTGTGCAGGGTGGTGATGTTCTGCTTGAGCGCCAGCTCCTGCACCTTGCGGGCCGCCTCGGGCTTGAGTGTGGCCGTGAGGACGTAGTCGGTGCCGCGCTGCGCATCGGTCAGCAGCAGGTCCGGAAACTGATCGGCGATCGCGTTGCGGGCCGACTGCAGGGTCTGCGCATCGCGGGCCAGCAGTTCGACGGTCTGGCCTTCGCGGTTGATGCCGCCATGGCGCACGTTCTTCTCGCGCATCAGGGTGCGGATGTCGCCGGCCAGCGAGTCGGCCTTCTTGGTCAGGGCGGCCTGCATGTCGACCTGCAGCATGAAGTGCACGCCGCCGCGCAGGTCCAGGCCCAGGTACATGGGCGCGGCACGCAGGCGGCTCAGCCAGGTCGGGGTGCTGGACAGCAGGTTCAGCGCCACCACATAGGAGGGGTCGTTCGGGTCGGGGACCAGGGCGTGCTGCAGCGCGTCCTTGGCCTTGAGCTGGTCGTCCGGGGTGGCGAACCGGGCCTTGACCGAGTTGCCATCGAAGCTCAGGGCCTCGGCCTTCAGGCCGGCGCCGGCCAGGAGCTGCTGGACACGGTCTTCCATCGACGCATCGATCTTGACCGTGGCCTTGCCCGAGGACACCTGGACCGCAGGGGCCTCACCATAGAAATTGGGCAGGGTGTACAGCCCCCCCAAGAGCAACACGATCAAGATGATCGCGTACTTCCAGACCGGATAACGGTTCATGATCGCGCGGGTACCTGACTAATGAATGAGAAGCTGGGCCGGACCGATCCGAATCGGCGGGCCCGGCCCAAGGGTGCCTGAAGCCCGCCATGACGGCAGGGCCCCACGCGGCCCGCTTACTTGCCGATCGAGCCCTTGGGCAGGACCTGCACCACGGCGCTGCGCTGGACCTGCACCTCGACGCCATTGGCAACCTCGAGGCTCAGATGGGTTTCACCGAGCTTGCTGACCTTGCCCAGCAGGCCGCCCGAGGTGGCCACCTCGTCGCCCTTGGACAGGGCATCGATCATGGAGCGGTGCTCCTTCTGCCGCTTCATCTGGGGGCGGATCATGACGAAATACAGGACCACGAACATCAGCACCAGGGGCAGCATGCTGGTCAGCGTCGACATCATGTCGCCGCCACCGGCGGCGGCGGCCGGGGCCGTCTGGGCAAAAGCAGAAGAAATGAACACGGAAACACTCCACAGGGGGTCATAGAAGCCATACCCGCCAGCCCGACCCTCAGGGCAGGCAGGCGGGTGCTGGCAAGATTGTAAGGGGCGGCGGGCCCGACCGACGCCCACAGGGGCGGCAGGGGCGCGGCCGCGCAGCCTCCAACGGCCGTCAGAGCCCCATCCCCGATGGAAGTTCACCCCCGGCCCGGCGCCAGGGGCGGTAGGGCGCCGTGCGGCTCAGGCCGCCTGGCGGGCGCTGCCGCCCTCGCGCCAGTTGGTCAGCAACTGGGCCCAGCGCTGGCGGGCGGCCGCCAGATTGCGCTCCTTGACATGGCCGTAGCCCTTGATCTGCTCGGGCAGACGGGCCAGTTCGACGGCCAGCCCATGGTTGCCCGCCTCCAGGCCACGACACAGCTCCTCGATCAGGCTGCGGTATTCGCCGATCAGGGCCCGCTCGGTGCGGCGCTCTTCGTGGCGCCCGAAGATGTCCAGGGCCGTGCCCCGCAGACCCTTGAGCCGCGCCAGCCAGCGGAAGCCGGTCAGCATGGCCGGGCCGTACTTCTGTTTGACCAGATGGCCGCGCTCGTCCTTGCGGGCCGTCAGCGGGGGGGCCAGGTGGTAGTTCAGCTTGAAGTCGCCCTCGAACTGGGCCTCGATGCGCGCCAGGAAGGCCGGATCGCTGTGCAGGCGGGCCACCTCGTACTCGTCCTTGTAGGCCATGAGCTTGAACAGGCCACGGGCCACGGCCTCGCTGAAGGCGGTCTTGCCCAGGCCCGACTCGGCGCGCTGCACCTGGGCGACGAAGGCCTTGTACTGCTCGGCATAGGCCGCGTTCTGGTAGCCGGTGAGGAATTCGACCCGCCGCGCCACCAGCGACTCGACGGTCTCGCGGGGCTTGAAGTTCAGCACCTGCGTCGGCGCCAGCAGCTTCTGCACCGCCGGCCAGTCGTGGGCCGCCTGACGCCCCCAATGGAAGGCGGCCTTGTTGGACTCGACTGCCACGCCGTTGAGCTCGATGGCCCGCAGCAGCGAGGCCAGGCCCAGCGGGATCCAGCCCTTCTGCCAAGCGTAGCCGAGGATCATCGGGTTGACGTAGATGCTGTCGCCCATGAAGCGGGTCGCCACGGCCTCGGCGTCGAAGCTGCCCAGGCCCGGGCCCACCGCACGGGCGATCTGGGCGCTGCAGGCGTCGGCGGGGTTCTGCCAGTCGGTGTTGCGCACGAAGGCCGCCGTCGGTGTGCTGTGCGTGTTGAGCGCCACATGGGTGCGCCCCTCGCGCATGCGCATCAGGGTCTCCTTGCCGGCGGTCACCAGCGGGTCGCAGCCCAGGATCAGGTCGGCCGCCGCCATGCTGACGCGGGTGGTGCGGATGTCTTCCTGGCGCTCGCCGATGAGCACATGGCTCCAGGTGGCGCCGCCCTTCTGGGCCAGACCGGCCGCATCCTGGGTGACGATGCCCTTGCCCTCCATGTGGGCGGCCACGCCGAGCAACTGGCCGATGGTGATCACGCCCGTGCCGCCGACCCCGGCCACCACGATGCCCCAGACCCCGGCGTTGGCCGCCGGGATCACCAGGGCACGGGGCTCAGGCACCGCCCCCAGCTCGAAGGGCGAGGGCGCCTGGCCCTTGGCCTTCTTGCGCAACTGGCCGCCCTCGACCGTGATGAAGCTCGGGCAGAAACCCTTCAGGCACGAGGTGTCCTTGTTGCAGCTGCTCTGGTTGATGGTGCGCTTGCGGCCGAACTCGGTCTCCAGCGGCTCGACGCTGAGGCAGTTGGACTGCACGCCGCAGTCACCGCAACCTTCGCAGACCAGCTCGTTGATCACCACGCGCTTGGCCGGATCGACCAGGGTGCCGCGCTTGCGGCGGCGGCGCTTCTCGGTGGCGCAGGTCTGGTCGTAGATGATGACGGTGGTGCCCTTGATCTCGCGGAACTCGCGCTGCACCGCATCGAGGCGGTCGCGGTGCAGCACCGCGATGCCCTCGGGCAGGCCCTGGACACCGGCGTATTTCTCGGGCTCGTCGGTCACGATGGTGATCTTGACCGCCCCCTCGGAGCGCATGCTCTGCGCGATCTGCAGCACCGAATGGCCCTCGGGCCGCTCGCCCACCTGCTGGCCGCCGGTCATGGCCACCGCGTCGTTGTAGAGGATCTTGTAGGTGATGTTGACACCCGCCGCGATGCTCTGGCGCACCGCCAGCAGGCCGCTGTGGAAATAGGTGCCGTCGCCGAGGTTGGCGAACACATGCTGTTCGCTGCTGAAGGGCTGCTGGCCGACCCAGGGCACGCCCTCGCCGCCCATCTGGGTGAAGCCCAGGGTGCTGCGGTCCATCCAGGTGGCCATGAAGTGGCAGCCGATGCCGGCCATGGCGCGCGAGCCCTCGGGCACCACGGTGCTGGTGTTGTGCGGACAGCCGGAACAGAACCAGGGCAGGCGATCGGCGCCCTTGACGCCGTCGAGTTCCATCACGTGCAGGGCGCTTTCCTTGGCCTCGAGGATGGCCAGTTGGCCGTTCACCCGGGCCGCCATGTCCGAACCCGCCACCAGCACGCCCACGCGCTGCAGGCGGCGCGCGATGGCGCGCGCGATCAGGGCCGGCGACAGGTCGGCATTGGCGCGCAGCAGGGTGTTGACCGTGGGGTTGGGGCGCGACCATTCACCGCCGCTGAACTCGCCGTCGCCTTCGTCGAACTTGCCCACCACATTGGGGCGCACGTCGGGGCGCCAGTTGTAGAGCTCTTCCTTGAGCTGGTATTCGATGACCTGGCGCTTTTCCTCGACCACCAGGATCTCCTGCAGGCCGGTGGCGAACTCACGTGTGAGCTGTGCCTCCAGCGGCCAGACCACGCCCACCTTGTGCAGGCGGATGCCGAGCTGGCGGCAGGCGGCGTCGTCCAGGCCCAGATCGAGCAGGGCCTGGCGCATGTCGTTCCAGGCCTTGCCGCTGGCCATGATGCCGAAGCGGTCGTTGGGCGTGCCGACGGCGGTGTAGTTGAGCCGGTTGGCCCGGATGTAGGCCAGGGCCGCGTACCACTTGGTGTCGAAGAGGCGCGCCTCCTGGTCCAGGGCGTGGTCGGGCCAGCGGATGTGCACGCCGCCGGCCGGGATCTCGAAATCGGTCGGGATCTGGATCTGCACGCGGTCCGGGTCGATCATGGCCGTGGCGCTGGACTCGACGATCTCCTGGATGGTCTTGAGGCCGGACCAGACGCCGGCATAGCGGCTCATGGCGAAGGCGTGCAGGCCCAGGTCGAGGATCTCCTGCACCGAGGACGGGAAGAACACCGGGAAGCCGCAGGCCTTGAAGATGTGGTCGCTCTGATGGGCGGCGGTGGAACTCTTGGAGATGTGGTCGTCGCCGGCCACCGCGATGACCCCGCCCCAGGGCGTGGTGCCGGCCATGTTGGCGTGTTTGAAGACGTCGGAGCAGCGGTCCACGCCCGGCCCCTTGCCATACCAGATGCCGAACACGCCGTCGAACTTCTGCGTGCCTGCCGGCGCGAAGCCCAGCTGCTGCGTGCCCCACAGCGCGGTGGCGGCCAGTTCTTCGTTGACGCCGGGCTGGAAGACGATGTTCTGTGCCTTCAGGAACTTGCTGGCCTTCCAAAGCGCCTGGTCGTAGCCCCCCAGGGGCGAGCCGCGGTAGCCGCTGATGAAGCCGGCGGTGTTCTTGCCGAGCTGGGCGTCGCGCAGGCGCTGCAGCATGGGCAGCTTGACCAGGGCCTGCACCCCGCTCATGAAGGCGCGGCCGTAGTCGAGCGAATACTTGTCGTCGAGGGTGACGGTCTCTAGCGCCTTGCGGATGTGTTCGGGCAGTGGGGCATTCATGGTTTTGTCTCCGGTGGTGGCCCGCTTGTGGCGGGTGGGGGGCGGAACGCCGGGCAGGGGTGGGCGCGATCGAGGTTCCGAGGGTGTGCAAAGTGTATGACGGAGGGCCAGATATGTCTTTGCGTTTGATGCTTTCCAAAACGCCATATCAATCCATTTCTTTCTCAATGCAAGAAATGGAGAAAGAATCTTTCAAAGCAATCAAATCACACGCAATCCACGCATGCTAAGCTGCCCACCCCGCCCATGCCAACAGCCCCCGGACCGTGGAAACCCTGGACAAATTCGACATCGCCATCCTGCGTGAACTGCAATCCGACGCCCGCATCACCAATGCCGAGCTGGCCCAGCGCGTGGGCCTGTCGGCGGCGCCCTGCTGGCGGCGGGTGCGCGCACTGGAGGAGGCGGGCTACATCACCGGCTACCGCGCCGAGATCAACCGCCAGAAGATCGGCCTGGGCGTGCTGGCCTTCGTGCGGCTCGATGCCGAGCGCAACACCGGCGACGCCACCCGGCGCCTGGAGGACGCGATCCGCCAGTTGCCCGAAGTGATCAGCTGCCACTACATCAGCGGCACCGGCACCTTCGAGTTGCAGGTGGTGGCGCAGGACCTGGACAGCTTCTCGCGCTTCGCCCTGAAAAGCCTGATCAACCTGCCCAATGTGAAGGACCTGCACACCAGCTTCTCGCTCGGCGAGGTCAAGGCCAGCAGCGCGCTGCCGCTGGGACACCTGGGCTGAAGCGGCGCAGCGGCCGGGCCGCTCACCTCGGCCACAGCGCCCACAGCCGCAGCGGCTGCTTGAGCCGCCCGGCCAGCTCGCCCGCGTCGCTGCCCCAGCCGGCGAAGTAGTCGACGCGCACCGCGCCGACGATGGCGGTGCCGGTGTCCTGGGCCAGCACCAGCTTCTGCAGCTGGGCGCTGGGGCCGCTGGAGACCAGCCACAACGGCGTGCCATAGGGGATGTTCTGGCGGTCCACCGCGACCGAGCGCCCCGGGGTCAGCTCGACGCCCTGGGCACCGCGCGGCCCCTGGCTGGCATCGCTGCTGCTCAGGGGCTCCTCGCGGAAGAAGACATAGCGCGGGTTGCTCCACAGCAGCTCGTTGAGGCGTTGCGGGTTCTGCGCGATCCACTGGCGGATGCCGGGCCAGGTGGCGTCGCGGGTCAGGCCCTGGTCGAGCAGCCAGCGGCCGATGCTCTTGTAGGGCTGCTCGTTGGTGCCGGCAAAGGCCAGCCGCACCGTGCGCTGCTGGCCGTCGGGCTCGGTCACCTGCAGGCGGCCCGAGCCCTGGATGTGCAGCACCATCGCCTCGACCGGGTCGGCGATCCAGGCGATCTCGCGGCCCCTCAGGGCGGCCTGGGCCTCCGGCAGGGTGTCGATGTCCTGGCGGCTGAACCAGGGCCGGCGCTGGCCCAGGCCGGCGGGCGGCCGGTACAGGGGCACACCGAAGCCCGGCGCCGGCAGGCGGCTGGCCGGGATGACCGGTTCGTAGTAGCTGGTCAGCAGGCCCTCAGGGTTGCCGTCCAGGGTTTCGACGCGATACGGCTGCAGGCGGCTGATCAGCCACTGACGCTGCTCGTCGGTGCTGGCGATGCTGAGACGGCGCACCTCGCCGCACAGCGGGGCGAACACCGGACCCGGGTGCTCGCAGCTCTTGATCCAGGCATTCCAGGCCTCGAAGAAGCTGTCCTCGGGAAAACCCGGCAGCTCACGCCAGTGCACCGGCGTCCAGCGGCTGTTGCCCTGCTGGCGCGCGGGCGGCAGCGGCTGGTCGTCGTCGACCGGGGCCGGCGCGACCGCTGCCGCCTGCCCCCCGGGCGCCGTGGGTTCGGGGCTGCGCGGCGGCGGGCTCGCGCAGGAGGCCAGCATTCCTACAATGACCGCAGTCGCCACCTTGCACAGGAGTCTTTTCATCATGGGTCTGATTTTGCTCGAAGCCCTGCTGGCCTTGGCGGTCCTGGTGGGCATCGTCTGGTGGACCATGTTCGCCGGCCGCAAGGGTGGCGAACCGGCGGCGCCCGACCAGGTCGGGCCACAAGACCCCGACCGCTCCTGAACCCACACCCCGCCGGCGCTTGGCGCCTGCTCAGGCCCAGGCGGCTTCGATCAGTCCCTCGGGCCGGTCCAGGCCGGCGCAGATGCCGGCCACCGGCCCCCAGTCGGGGTCGAAGCGGCTGCCGATGAAGGCCCCGGCGGCCGTCGCGCTGGCATGCTGCAGCATCAGGCAGGCCTGGGCGGTCAGCACCAGCCGTTGGGTGAAGCGGCGGGCCTGGGCTTCGAGCGCGTCCGGCGCCTGCATCAGTTCATCGCGCAGCCGCCGCAGTTGCTGCTGCAGCACCGGCTCCTGCGAAGCGGTCTGTTGCAGGCCGTCGAGCACCCGGTGGGCGTCGTCGGGGGCGTGCGCGATGGCGCGCAGCACGTCCAGGCACATCACATTGCCCGACCCCTCCCAGATCGAGTTCACCGGCGCTTCGCGGAACAGCCGTCCGACCGCGCCGTCCTCGACATAGCCATTGCCGCCGAAGACCTCCATGGCCTCGCCGCAGAAGGCGACGGCCCGCTTGCAGTTCCAGAACTTGGCGGCGGGCGTCATGAGCCGGCGCCAGGCCAGGTCGGCCGGATCGTCGGAGCCGAAGCGGGCGGCCAGGTCCATGGCCAGCAGGGTGGCGGCCTCGGATTCGAGCGCCATGTCGGCCAGCAGGGTCTTCATGAGCGGCTGTTCGACCAGATAGCGGCCGAAGGCGAAGCGGTTGCGGGTGTAGTGCAGGGCCTGGATCAGCCCCTGGCGGATGTAGCCGGCGCTCGACAGCGCGCAGTCCAGCCGGGTGTAGTTGGCCATGTCGATGATGGTGCGGATGCCGCGCCCCTCGGCCCCCACCCGCACGCCCCAGGCTTCCTTGAACTCGACCTCGCTGCTGCTGTTGGAACGGTTGCCGACCTTGTTCTTGAGACGCTGGATGTGGATGGGGTTCTTGCGCCCGTCGGGCTGCCAGCGCGGCACGAAGAAGCACGAGGGGCCCGGCTCCCCGGTGCGGGCCAGCACCAGGTGGCCGTCGCACATCGGGGCCGAGAAGAACCATTTGTGGCCGGTCAGCAGGAATTCGTCGCCCCAGGGCCCGCTGCCGTGGCGCTGCGCCTGCGTGGTGTTGGTGCGCACATCGCTGCCGCCCTGCTTCTCGGTCATGCCCATGCCCACGGTGATCGAGTGCTTGTGCGCCAGCGGCAGGTCGCGCGGGTCGTGCTCGCGCGACAGCAGGCGCGGCGCCAGCTCGGCATACAGCGCCGGGTTGAGCTGGATCACCGGGATGCAGGCCTTGGTCATGGTGGTGGGGCAGCCCGAACCCGACTCGGTCTGGCTGTGCATGAACATCGAGGCGCCATAGCCGCTCCAGACACCGGCGCGTGGTTCGGCATAGGGCAGGTTGGCATTGCCGTTGCGCCGGGCCATGGCCATCATGGTGTGCCAGGCCGGGTGGAACTTGACGACGTCGATGCGCTGGCCGGTGGCCGAATGGGTGTGCAGTTCGGGCGGGTAGAGGTTGGCATCTTCGGCCGCACGCAGGGTGGCCTCGCTGCCGTACTCGGCGCCCTGGCGCACCAGTTCCCCGTCGCGCCAGGCGGCATCGCGCCGCACCGCCGCCCGCAACACCGGGTCGCTGGTGTAGAGGTTGAAGTCCTTGAGTTCCGGGACCTGGTTGTCTGGGTGTCTGCCGATCATGGGAGCCTTCCTGGAGGGGTTGCGCGAAGGGGTGTTGCAGGCATCAGAATCGAGGCCCGCGCCTTCGAAAATTCTATGAACGAGACAAGCCCCCTGTGTCCGGATTTGCGCCCATGAGCGCCGCCGGCAAGCCCACCGCGCCAACGCCCTCGCGGCGACGGCCGCGCCAGTCGCGCGCACGCCATACCGCACTGGCCCTGCAACAGGCCTTTGTTCAGCTTTTGGTGGAGCGCGACTACGGCCGCATCACCATCCGCGAGATCGTGCTGGTGGCCGGCACCAGCCTGGGCAGCTTCTACGACTACTTCGCCAGCAAGGAGGATCTGGCCCGGGTCTGTCTGCACCTGCGGTCCAAGGCCCTGCTGGCGGCCCTGCACGAGGCGATCGAAGCGCACCGCGGCCGGCCTCTGGCCGAACTGGTCGAGGCCATGCTGCATTCGCAGATCGCCGCCCACCAGGGCGCCGGCCGTGAATGGGGCGCGCACTACCTGCTGGAACGCCACCTGTCAGGTGCCGAGGCCTACCGCAAGATGTACCAGCGCTTCGTGGACGAATGGACCACCGGCTTCGCCGCCGCCAGCGATCTGCCCGACCCGCTTCCGGTGCCAGCCCAGGAGGCGGCGGCGGTCTGCCAGGCGATTCTTTACGGCCTGATCGCCCACCGCCACCTCAGTCGTCCGGAACACCCCGATCTGCCAGCCCTCGAGCACCAGGCCTCGCTGGCCCTGCAGGCCTACCTGCACACCGCGCTGGCCGGTGGCGACTGAAGCCGCCCACCACGCACCAACCGCACATCCTGTACACTGCACCGCATGTCGTTCCATTCAGGCCTCTGCGTCACCCGCATCCCTGGCATCCCCTTGCTGGGCCGCCGGGTTGCGCCCGTGTCCCTGCGCACCCTGAATGCACGAATGATCACCATTACCACCGCGGCCACCTGACGTCGCGCAGGTGGCCGTCCCGGCTGCCTACTGGTGTCTTCCTCCGAAACAACCCAGCCCAGGCAGCTGGGTTTTGTTTTTGTTCGGAGATGAAGCATGTACCACGGTCCTGAAGACAGCTCTTTTTTCCAGCCCGACGCCCCGGCGGCGCGGCCCAGCCTGCGGGTCGGCCTCTTGGGCATCGGCACGGTGGGTGCCGGCACCTTCCGGGTGCTGAGGCGCAACCGCCACGAGATCGCGGGACGCGCCGGCCGCCCCATCGAGGTGACCATGGTTGCCGCACGCAATCTGGCCCGCGCGGCCGACGTGGTGGGCGAGGGTGTGGCCCTGGTCGACGACCCGATGGCCGTGGTGAACCACCCCGACATCGATGTGGTGGTCGAGGCGGTGGGCGGCACCACGGCGGCCCGCGACTGGGTGCTGCAGGCGATCGCCCAGGGCAAGCATGTGGTGACGGCCAACAAGGCGCTGCTGGCTGTGCATGGCAGCGAGATCTTCGCCGCGGCGCAAGCCCAGGGGGTGAGCGTGGCCTTCGAGGGCGCGGTGGCGGTCAGCATCCCCATCATCAAGGCGCTGCGCGAGGGGCTGGGGGCCAACCGCATCGAATGGGTGGCCGGCATCATCAACGGCACGACCAATTTCATCCTCAGCGAGATGCGCGCCAAGGGCCTGGCCTTCGAGCAGGTGCTGCAGGAGGCCCAGCGCCTGGGCTACGCCGAGGCCGACCCGAGCTTCGATGTCGAGGGGGTGGACGCCGCCCACAAGGCCAGCCTGCTGGCGGCCATCGCCTTCGGCACGTCGGTGCAGTTCGAGCGCGCCCACATCGAGGGCATCACCGGACTGCAGGCCGAGGACATCGCCTGGGCCGAGGCGCTGGGCTACCGCGTCAAGCTGCTGGGGGTGGTCAAGCGCCGCGAACAGGGCATCGAGCTGCGGGTGCACCCGACCCTGCTGCCCGAGCAGCACCTGCTGGCGCAGGTAAACGGCTCGATGAACGGCATCATGGTCCAGGGCGACGCCTGCGGCCCCACGCTCTACTACGGCGCCGGCGCGGGCTCGGAACAGACCGCCTCGGCGGTGATCGCCGACCTGATCGATGTGAGCCGCCTGGCCGACGGCCGCCCCGAGCAGCGGGTGCCGCACCTGGGCTTCCGCCCCGAGGCCCTGCGCGAGCTGCCGGTGCTGCCGATGGCGGAGACCCGCACCCGCTACTACCTGCGCCTGCCGCTGGCCAACACGCCGAGTGCCCTGGCCGAGGTGTCGGCGGTGCTGGAGACGGCCGGCATCGGCCTGCAGACCCTGCAGAAGAAAGCCGACCCGGCCCGGCCCGAACGCCAGCAACTGGTGCTGCTGACCCAGGAGTGCCGCGAGCGCGATCTGCGCCAGGCGCTGACCCGCATCGAAGCCCTGGCCTCGGTCCTCGGGGCAGCCACCCTGTTGCGGGTCGAAAACCTGGAGTAGCCTGTGGCCATGCCTGCGCAATCCGACGCCGCCGCCCCCCCTCGACGCCCCACCGGGTCGCGGCGGTGGCGGCTGGCCGCCGCCCCGTTGCTGACCCTGGTCCTGGCCGGCCTGCTGCTGACCGCCGCCTGCGAGTGGGCGGTGGGCCACGGCGCCCAGGGCCGGGTGAGCAGCGCGCCCGAGACCACGCCCGAACAGGACGTGGCCCTGCTGGTCGCCGGCCCCCGCACCTTCGATGGGAGCCTCGGCGGCCTGTTGAGCCCGGCACCGGTGCGCTCCGTCGCCCGGCTGTGGCAACTCGGCAAGCTGCGGGCGGTGCTGGTCAGCGGTCCCCAGGCCGATCGGCTGCGGCGCGAGCTGGTCGAGGCCGGGTTGCCGCCTGAATATGTCCGCAGCGACACCCAGGCCCGGGGCTGGGTCCAGGCCCTGGTCCGGGCCCGCGCGGTCCACGGAGTGCAGGACCTGCTGTTGGTGGCGCCCCACGGCCCGCTGGAGCGGGGTCTCTACCTGGCGCAGGCGCTTGATCTGCCGGCCCGGGGCCTGCTCAGCAGCGAAGCGGCCTCGGGCCCGCTGGACCGACTGCGCGGCTTCGGGCACGAAGCCCTGGCCCGCGTCCGCCTGGTGCTGCGGGTCTGGCTGGGCCGCCTGCCCAGCCCCGCAGGACCGGCCCACCCGGAGCCCCTGCCGATGGCGCCCCGCCTCGCCTGAGACCGGGTGCGACGCGGGCACAATGACCGTTCGAACCTCGCCACCCCTGAAGGCACCATGGACCAAGCCCTGCCACAGCCCCACCGCCATCACCATCCCCAGGACCTGGCCCGCATCGCGGTCGACAGCATGGTCGAGCGCGGGCTGGAGCCCGAATTCCCGGCGGCGGCGCTGCAGCAGGTGGCGGCCCTGCACGGGCCGGCAGAAGCCGCCGGCCAGGCGCACATCACCGATCTGCGTCACCTGCCCTGGTGCTCGATCGACAACGACGATTCGCTGGACCTCGACCAGCTCACGGCGGGCGAGGCCCTGGATGGCCATCGGGTGCGCATCTGGGTGGCCGTGGCCGATGTCGACGCCCTGGTGCCCCCGGATTCACCGGTGGACCGGCATGCGGCGCACAACACGACCTCGGTCTACACCTCGGCGCGCATCTTCCCGATGCTGCCCGAGCGCCTGTCGACCGATCTCACGTCCCTGAATGGCGGCCAGGACCGGCTGGCCCTGGTCACCGAGATGGTGATCGGCCCTGAGGCCACGGTCGAGCACAGCCGGGTCTACCGGGCCTGGGTGCACAACCAGGCCAAGCTGGCCTATGACTCGGTCTCGGCCTGGATCGATGGCCAGGGCCCGCTGCCCGAGGCGGCCGCCGCCGCGCCGGGCATGGACGCGCAACTGCGCCTGCAAGACGAGGTGGCGCAGCGCCTGAAGGCCCGCCGCCACCGCCAGGGCTCGCTCGAATTCGAGACCTTCCAGCCCCGCGCCGTCTTCGAAGGCAACCGGGTGCTGCGGCTCGAGCAGCAGGTGCAGAACCGCGCACGCCAGCTCATCGAAGAGCTGATGGTCGCCACCAACACCTGCACCGCGCATTTCCTGGCCCAGCATGGCGGCAGTTCGCTGCGCCGGGTGGTGCGCTCGCCCGAGCGCTGGCTGCGCATCGCCGAGGTGGCGGCGCAATACGGCGAGACCCTGCCCAGGACCCCCGACTCACGCGCCCTCGAGGACTTTCTGGCGCGCCGGCGCAAGGCCGACCCGCTGCGCTTCCCGGACCTGTCCCTGGTGATCGTCAAGCTCATGGGCCCGGGCGAATACGTGGTGGAACGCGCCGGCAGCGTGCCCATCGGCCACTTCGGCCTGGCCGAGCGCGACTACACCCATTCCACCGCGCCGAATCGCCGCTACCCCGACCTGATCAGCCAACGCATGGTCAAGGCGGCCCTGGCGCACCAGCCCATGCCCTACACCCACCCCGAGCTGCTGGCCCTGGCCGAGCACTGCACCGCCCAGGAAGACGCCTCGCGCAAGGTCGAACGCAAGCTGCGCAAATGCGAGGCCGCGCTCTACCTCGAAAACCACCTGGGCGAGGACTTCCATGGCGTCATCACCGGCCACAGCGCCAGCGCCACCTGGGTGCGCATCTTCTCGCCGCCGGCCGAAGGCATGCTGGTCGGGCACCTGCCCCGGCTCGCGGTGGGCGACCAGGTGCTGGTGCGGCTCAAGGCCACCGATGTGGAGCGCGGCTTCATCGATTTCGGGCTGCAGCACCTGGGGCGCGAACGCGGAGGCTGAGCGCGGATTCAGGGCCTGCCCGACAACAGGTCCAGCACCGGCGCAAAGAACTGCTGCGCCGCCCCCAGCAGATCACCCGGCGGCGGCGCCACCCGTATCACGCACAGGCGGCCATCGGTGAAATAAGGGTCGCCGCCGCCATTGCGGCCCCGCATCTCGAGCTGGAAGCCGCTCAGCCACTCCTGGGCCAGGGTGGGTTGCCGCGCCAGATCGGCGGCCAGCTTGTCGCGCTCCTTGTCGACATCGCCATCGATGTGGTGGGTGACCTGGCCGGTCAGGTGGCTCACGCCGACGCCGCGGTCGAAGGTGGCCGCCGCCAGCCACAGCGGACGGCCCTGCTCGTCCAGCGCCTGCGAGCGCCAGAAGCGCACATGGTGGCGGCGGCTCGGATCCGGGCCGAAGGCCTGTTCGAAGGCCATGTCCTGCTTGCGGTGCCAGACAAAGAGGTCGCTCACCGGGGCATTGAGATAGGCCCGATGGGCCAGCGAATCGACCGCGATCTTCACCGAACTGCCCCAGGTGATGGGATCGGCCGGCACCCAGCCGGCACCCTTGAGGGCCTGCAGCAGTTCCTGCTCGGTGCCGACGAAAGCCAGGTTGATCGGGTCGCCCGGGATGCCGACCGCGGTCTGGGCCCGCCGCTCGGCCTCCGCCAGGGCCGGGTGATGCTTCTCGTAACTGCGCCAGAACTGGGGCAGCGCCACATACGAGCCCAGCAGGTAGAGCGCCAGCATCAGCAGGGGCAGCAGCAGTGCCAGCCGCCGCCAGCGGCGGGCGGGAGGCGGGGCATTGTCGTCGACAGGGGGATCGGACGGACTCATCTGGGGCCTTCTGGCCGCATGCATCGGATCGGCCTGGCCGGCATTGTGCCAAGTCGCGCTGAGGCTTCGACAGTCGGCACAATGCAGGCCCATGTGCGTCGAAGGAGCCTCGCCATGAAACGATTGTTGTCCGCCCTCGTGCTGTTCGGCAGCCTCGGCCCGAATGTCCAGGCCGCCACCGACGATCTCGACGGCACCCTGCGCGAAGCGGTGATCCATGTGCCGGTGTCGGTCCCGGACCTGCATGGCCGGACGATCTCGGGCGAGCTGCTGGTCAGCACCTTCCGCCCGCCTGGCCCCGGCCCGTTTCCGCTGGTGGTGATCAGCCATGGCCGGCCGGCCTCGATGGTCGACCTGGCGCGCATGCAGCGCCAACGTTTCGAGAGCGCCAGCCGCTACTTCGTGCGCAAGGGCTTCGCGGTGGCGGTGCCGCTGCGGCTGGGAGCCGGAGAGCTGGCCGCCGCGGGCGACCCCGAGGCCTACGGCGGC
>JAFAMV010000151.1 GCA_019233055.1 Curvibacter sp. | reverse complement strand
TTACTCCCAGCTTGAAGACATGGCGCAAGGATGCCCACCCCCATGCATCAGATTCGATTTGCGGGACGATTTCCCCAAGGAGTTTTCGTTTGATTTGATCAACACTTGAGAGCCCAAACAAGGACGCATAGATGGCCGACTTTACCTTGTCATCCTTGGAGCTCTGTCGCACTTCGCTCCACAGATGAGTCTTGCCTGTCCCCCACTTTCCGGACAGAGCAAGGACCTTGATCTCTGGATCTCCAATCAACCTCGCCAACTGAACTTTAGTATCTTTCAGCGACATCCCATCTCCCTTCAAAAGAGCCCATTACTACCACAGTATGCGATTCATTGCAGCCGACTCGCCATTGCCTCCCGATCGCTTGAAGACGACTTAGAAGTCAAAAGCCCCTCCGAGCTCGGTAAAGGCAACAAAAGCGCGTACAAAAACGCCACATTGCTGTCATGGCGACACCCCCGCCAATGTCTCACCTGAACGGTCTTTCACCTTAAAACTCTTTTAAATTAGCACCAACAAGATCCTCTCTTCCCGAGACTCTCGGAAAACCATTAAAATCCTACAAGTAGGCTCACTTGAGCCTACAAGCCACCACATCCCCATGACAGGAGTCACTATGAGCTCTTACAAAGAACTGCTTGCGCAAAAGGCGGCCCTCGAACAAAAAATCGCACAGGCACGTGCCACAGAAGTCGCTGCAGCCGTCAGCGCAGTCAAGCAATTGGTTGCTGATTTCGGTCTCACCGCAGAAGACGTGTTCTCAACAAGCAGCAAGAAATCTGGTGTAGGTGCCGTCAAAGGCAGCAAGGTCGCCGTCAAGTACAAGAATCCCGAGACCGGAGAAACATGGACTGGCAGAGGCAAAGCACCTCGCTGGCTAGATGGGAAGGATCGTGCTCAGTATCTGATTGCTCAATAACCTAGCACGTACTTTTCAAACATAAAAGCCACCTGAACCAGGTGGCTGCATATTTCAGGCGATGGCGGACAGGATTCCAGCATCATCGCAGACACCATTCCATAGTGGTGGCGGACACTTTGGCTACGATTCTCCCCGTCACTCAGGACACAAGCGCAAGGTGTTCGCCTTGACGTTGAACTCCGTCCGTTATGAATCTGGAACTACTGTCCGCCCTCGATGGAATACGCACATCACGGCGACAGACATCTATCGGGCGTCTCCTTGGAGCGGGGGGATTACCCAAGTAATTGGGGCCCGTCAATACGCTATCGAAACGAATTGACAGCTTTGACCATAGACGACAAAGCGTGAATTCTCGGCCAGATGCCCTCGTCCTCCCACAGTTACGAAGACGAAACAGGCGTTTGACTAGCTCGTTTCAATTTCTGCTGACTCATGACCATATCAAACAGCCGTCGAATTGACTCAGCGTCGTGGACATCGCCCCTCAGAATGGACTGCGCATACTGCGCCGAGATATTGGCGCGAGCCAACCCATGCGCCCTTTCAATGCAAGACAAAGCCTTTTCGCGCTCTTGCTTCAAAGCAAAAACAACCGCCAGACTGCCATGGGTCTCGGCAAAGTTCCTGTCCAACTCCAACGCGCTTTCCAGGCTCGCCCAAGCGCCATCAAGGTCCCGAAGTAAGATGCAGGCCCAAGCCAGCCCATGCCAAGTACCGACATGGCCAGGCATTTCCGACAACGCCTTTCTGAAATTCTGCTGCGCCGATTTCAGATCTCCTGCCAGCAACTCTGAGAATGCCAAGACTGAGAATGAACGCCCATCGCGTGGATTCAACTTCAGAGCTTCGCTGGCGAATTTCGCAGATGCTGATGCATCCTGATTGGCAAGCGCCATGGATGCTGCAGCCACCCATGCCTCAATCGGAACGACTTCCTTCGGACAGGTTTGCAAACAGTGATCTACTTCCTTTTGCGCTCGAGTGAAATTGCCGAAATCAAAGGAAATCAAGGCAGCAGCGCCGGCAGCCAACGGGGACAGGGTCGCGGACTCAGTGGCCTGGTCGATCCATTCGGTGGCTCGCCGAAGCTCCCCCGTGCGATGGAGTGCCCGTAGCCACAGTTGTTGCAATTGCGAGGAGACCGAAGACAAGGGGTCGTTCTCCATTCGATTGGCCAGGCGCCCAATGCACGCCGCAAACGCTTGCTCCTGAAAGTCCATCCATCCGAGACGCTGAAGGACCGCATCCGCAAGCCCACGATCGGCTTGCACCGAAAGATCCAACGCTTCCAGAACATTCCGGGCCTGGTTGACCTGCCCCTGCGCCAAATAGAAATCTGCCTCCCGCAAATACCAATGCATGGGTGAATTCCGCAAGGCTTGACCATGCCGTAGATGGAATTCCGCGCGATCCCACTGATGTGCTAGCAAAGCCGCATCGAAGGCATCCAGCAGCAGCACGCCATTGCTGGGGTCACTTTTCAGGTAGTTCTCCAACTGTTCAAGCCGTGCAAGTTCCTCCTTGAACTCACTTGATGTCGATGAAGGTGCATCTGAGATGGAACGGTTGGAGATCATATTTGCAGTCAAAAAAAGCGGTCCCTGAAAGCTATGTTTCAGCGTGAAGTCGAGGATGAATCAGTCAAAGCAAGAACAGCCCGCTCGATCATGGGCGTCAACTCAGGGTCCGACTCCATCTGTTGCTGCACCCCGTCAACCATGGCCATGAATCGAGGATCCGTGCGCAGGGAGGAACCAAACTCCGCAGCCAACACCGATGCGAGAAAAATTCGGAACACTTTGTGCGTGAAATGAGGATCGTCCGTCGCAATCGTCTGGATCTGTTGAGGCAGCCCCGCCAGCCAGTCCTGAGCGGGTTCTTCCTGCCGGATCGATCTCCCTGGAGACGAGCCTTTCTTCGTCGTGCGTTGGAGCTCAGCCTCTTTGCGCGCTGCCTCGGCCGCCGGCCCCATTTGAGCTCGTATTGCCGCAGCAATGGTTTGGATGTTTGGGTGAATCTTGGTCATTTGCAGCTGATACTGGCCGAGTATTTCGTGGTTTAGCGGACGGACGATGACATTAAAAATTGGCGAAGAGGCTCAACCGAAGACATCACATGATCTTTTGACACGAAACGACTGCCTCAAGTCACTCAGTGCCTTGGAATGGATCTGTGAGATGCGCCCGCGGCTCAAGTGCATAAAAGAGGCGATCTCGCTGAACGACAAACCTTGCAGGTAATGACTTTTGAGCACAGTTCTTTGCTGGGTCGGCAAAGCATCCACCAGGCTATGAACGTGCTTCTGCAATTGCTGATACTCCAGCACATCCAGATAAGGGACATGTTGAGCGTCTGGCTCATCTTCGCCCGAAGCAACCATCCCAGTATCGTCCAACAACCATGCGAGTGCCAATCCGACACCGATGTCTGCCAGTCGTTGCAAAAGCGAATCTGCGCCACCTGCGGGCGCTCCCCTCGCCGGCCCATTTTCCTCAGAACTGTCGACCACAACCGACTTCAAACGCTCTTGCTGCAAGCGGGTCCGCAACGCGATCTGTTGCTGCTTCTCTGTTGAGGTGCTGATCCCATCCAGAATGGCGCCACGCATGTGATGGGAAGCGAATGAGCTGAATTTGACACCGAAGTCGGGGTCAAACCGATCAAGTGCTTCAATCATGCCAAGCGTTGCCCACTGGAGGTACTCAGCGAACTCGATTTCGTCATGGAAACGCCTGCCGTAGAGCGTAGCGGCCACGGTACGCGCCAACGGCATGAAATGGCAGATCAATTCCTCCCGCGCCGTGGCATCTCGACTCTCGCGCACACGTTGCCACAGTGCGCTCAATGCGGCTTCATTGAGACCACCTGGATCAACCTCGTCAGCCTGTAGGGAAGCGGCCTCAGGGGACATATCACCGAATCAAGAAATAGGCCGTCAATGGAAGCTGCCGACCAACGCCTTGAGCAGCAAGCTCCAGCCATCGATCAAGACAAACATCAAGATCTTGACCGGCAGAGCAATCGTCGTGGGAGGCATCATCATCATGCCCAACGCCATCAAGATGCTGGAGACAATCAGATCGATCAACAGGAACGGCAAAAAGACAACGAAACCGATCTGGAAAGCCGCGCGCAACTCGGAGAGCATGAAGGCTGGGATCAGCTGCACATTTCCGATATCAGCCATGGACTTAGGGGGAGCTGCCTTGGACAGCTCGACCATCAACGCCAGATCCTGCTCTCTTGTCTGGCGCACCATGAACTCCCGCAACGGCGCCATGCCTTTGGTAAATCCAGCTTCCATGCCTATTTTTCCAGACAGAAATGGCTGCAAGGCCTGCTGATTGACTGTTTCAAAAACGGGGGCCATGGTGAACAAGGTCAGAAACAAGGCCAAGCCGATCAACACGGTGTTGGGCGGGGTCTCGGTCATCCCGATCGCATGGCGAAGCATGGACAGGACGATGATGATTCTCAGAAAACTGGTCAAACAGACCAGCAATGCAGGAAGTACTGCCAGCAATGTCAATCCGACCACAATGCGCAAGGCCTGTGCAGTATCCGATGACGCGGGCAAGGAAGAAACACCTGAAACTTGGGCGGATGCGGAAACGGCCAGCAAACACAGTCCGCCCATCAACCCCCAACGCATATGACGCCGGAGTGTTGATGCGGACGTGAGCAGCCATGCGCGCATACCGGCCATCATGGTTGACCTCCGGAGTCAAAAATTGAAGCTCCCGGCACTGACTCCGCTGCATTGTGGGCAGTCGGTTCGCCGTCACAAGACGTATCGTCGTCCGCCAAGACCGCTATCGCGTTGTCCGTGCATCCGATCAACAGCGTTCGTCCCCGCCATTGAACTTCGTGAAGACTGTGCTTCGAAGTCAAGCGCGTTTGATGCTGAACCACCAACCCCGAGCGATCCCGCCACGGCCACCACGCAGGAAATGTTGGGATCAAGTTGGATTTCGATTGGGTTGATGCCTTTGTCTGGGCATCGCGTGCGCGCCTGATCGCCAGCACAATAGCGAGCAAAACGAGAATGACGATCAGATAGGGCCAGGCGCCGACGCTCTCCTGAGACCCGGCGCCAGTGCCGTCACGCAGCACAGGTATCGCGTCTGGCAAATTCATTTTTCTGCGCCTGCCGCCAACCCCAACGGCAACGGCAACTCCGTGATGCTCACTGCGAAATGGTCATCCACGGCCACCAGATGCCCCCGTGCAACGACCTGCCCCCCGAGGAGTAGGTCCACCGGCTCTTGAACAGATCGATTTAGCACCAAAACCTGATTTGCCTTGGCCTCCATCAATTGACCGACAGTGAGGCTGGTGGATCCGACGCAAACCTGCAAAGTGGTTTGAACTTGATAGATTGGATTCAGAGTCGGCGCCAGAGCCTGCACCAACGGCTCGCCATTGGATGCAGTCGATGCAGATAGCTCAGGCAGTTCAATCAACTGCGCAGTCGGATTGGCTGCGTCCAACGCGCCTGTTGAAAGCGTTGGGTCTGTGGCAAAAATCGGTGCGGTTGAATTCGTAGAAGGCATTGCAATTCACAGTTTTATTTGAAAGAAGCGATCCATCGCCAATGGCAGCGGCTGATTCAGGTGATGTTGAAGCGGGCGGACGAGCTCAGGAGGCACCGTTCAGATGGACAGCAACTTGTCCATCGCACTGCCCCAACCAGCCGGTACAAAGGGGCCGCGCCTCGCCACTGGAACTCAGAGCAAAAACGCTCGCAGCTTGGTCCAATCGATGCCCAAGAGAGATCACATCCCCAACTTGTAAACGGCCGATATCGCCAAGACTGAGTCGCACAGCCTGCAACTCCACATTCAGCTGTATCGACTGTCGGGCGGCAGCCGCATCAATGGATACCAACGGCGGATACTGCGCCAACGATGGTTTGATTGACCTGCCCGGCGTTTCCGTGAGCCCTAAAACATGTCTAACTGAACGCGCTGGCAAGTCAAGCTCCCACGAACTGCCCCACCATCCAATAGCGACGCGCATCTGACCTGACCAGCAATCCGTGCGGATAGACACATCCTCCAACTGAACGGGCTGTATCGCCTCCAGCAATTGATCACGAGAGAGTCCCAGTGTTTTTTGCAATCGATCCATCCAGTCAGTCCAAGCCTGAGAGCAGAGGGACTCAGCCAATCCGATACTGGTACTGGACACATGCGCCAGATCTACACTCCCGCTTCCCTGACCAAAGAGCCGGATAGACAAGTGTTTCTTGGCTTCCTCAGCCTTGATGGTGGAATGCCGCGCCCCTGGATCTGCCTCACGTATCGATGTCGGCAGAGCCCAATCGATACACCACTGTCGGCAGAGCGTCGCTAGCCGCTGCTCAACCGCCACACGCTGCTCCGTATTCCAAGCTATCAATTCGCGATAGCGCGACCCCAGTTCACTGGCGGTCAAGAACTTCCTTGCTCCGAATTTTTGCTGTGAGCGTTGTGTCATTTCATGCAGACAAGAGGGGTATCAATTGGGTTTCATCGCAAACAGCGTCTGCAGCATGTCATTGGCCGTGGTCACGATCTCTGAGCTCGCTTGATAGCCCCGTTGCATGATCACCAGGTTGCTGAACTCCTGGGACAAGTCGACGTTTGAACCTTCGATATAGCCAGCCTGAATGGTCCCAAATTGTCCGGTCCCTGCGGTCCCGGAATGCCATGCAGCGTTGTTTGTGCTCACAAACTGGTTGTTTCCCGAGGTCGCCACGGCATCGGTGCTGTCGAAGCGCGCCAGCGCCAAACTGGCGCCGTTGCTGGTTTGGCCGTTTTGATAGGTGATGACCAAGTTGCCGTTGGCATTGAAGGTCGTGCTTTGGATCGCTGAGGCCGTTGTTCCGTCGCTATTGGAAACCGCCATGGCAGCCAAGCCGGTCCCACTGGATGACGTGGCCCCACTGAAATTCAAGGTCAGGTTCTGCGCCGCACCACCAGAAGGGGTGTAGGTCATCGACAAGGTACTTGGCGTGGGCGCCCCCGAACTGCCAAACACCAACTGCCCAGTCCCTACGGTCGTGGTCCCATCCATCAACTGGGCCTGCCAAGTACCCGTGCTCGTCCCACTTTGCGTCATATTCAAAGTCAGGGTATGCGTCCCACCAGCAGCGTCAATGACCGTGATGTTGGAAATAGTCTGGGACGTTCCCGTCAAGTTGCCTGTAAAACTGATGTTGGCTGTCGCACTTGCCGCATTGGTCTTCAGGTTGGCAATTGATATCGGGATGAGCTTCCCCGTTGAATCAACACCCATCACCTTTTGCTCAGTTGCGGTGACAACCAAGATGCCACTGGAATTGAACTCGAACTGACCAGCACGCGAGTAAGTAATTTTTCCAGACGCATCTTGAAGCGTGAACAGACCTTGACCGTTGATCGCAAGATCCAGACTGTTACCCGTCTGCGTTTCCGTTCCCTGGGTGAAATTGAGGGACGTGATCGGTATATTGACGCCACTGCCCAATTGACCCGAAGCTCCCCCATGCGCGCCGGGGGTTGAGTACATTGCGTCGGAGAACAGGATATTTGAACTCTTGAACCCTGGAGTATTGAGGTTCACAGTGTCATTCGAAATATCTCGCAAAGCCGTCTCAAAGCCAGTCAGGCCAGTGGCTGCAATATTGATAGCATCTAACATGGGTGGTTGCCTTCCTGAAGTATTTGTAGAAATCAATTCACCGTGGTGATTTGACTGAGGCTGACGTTTGGAATACTGGCGCCACTTGAGGTCTTGAGTGTCAACTGGGGCGAAGTGCCAGACAAAGAAAGTCCTGACACTGTTCCGGTTTCCGTCCCGCCGGTGCTCGTGGTGATGGTGACGCTGCGCCCCAGCAAACCCACTGATTGCAGAGCCGATTCATTGCCCAACAAGGTCGAAATATTGGTGTTGAGTTGCTCAGTCTGCTGCAAGGTCGTGAATTGCGCCATTTGTGCCATGAACTGTTGGTTGTCCATGGGCTTGAGTGGATCCTGATACGTCAGCTGTGTTGCCAAAACGTTCAAAAAATCTTGCTGCGTCAGGGTATTGGTCTGACTCGCAGTCGTCGACGATGCGGCTCCGATGTTCATGACGATTTCCTATCAAAAACAATGTTGAAACTTGCGGGGCCGACCTGAGGCGCTGGCTGCGCCTCTGAAGCGGATACCCTGCTCGAGCTCGTGCCCGAGATTTGTGACGTCCAGAACTCGGCCCCTGAGGACTGCGGCTGGGCGGCGAGCGCCTGGTCGAACAGGCCGACCGCAGCCATAGAGGTCCCTTCGTCCGGTGAGTAGACAAGGTGCCCGTTGCACACCACTTTTCCCAACTTGCGGCCTTGGGCATCCAATTGGCGCGCAAGTTCTGGAATCAAAAGAGCGGCCTGCTGTTGCACCTGTTGAGCGCTTCCATCAATGCCCAGCCAAACATTGACTTTGTCCTCAAGCCATTGCGCGTGCATGCGGATCGATGGCCCCGCGCCCTTCAACCCACCGGATTGGAGCGCGGTGCCTTCAACAGATTCCGA
This sequence comes from Curvibacter sp., assembly GCA_019233055.1. Lineage (GTDB taxonomy): Bacteria > Pseudomonadota > Gammaproteobacteria > Burkholderiales > Burkholderiaceae_C > Curvibacter. Next base: position 1,042 of record JAFAMV010000151.1, on the reverse strand, counting down.
GGTGGACTCCATTGACTCGCCAAAATCCAAGGCCTTGCCAAGCGACAGTAGCGGAAGGTTTCTAATTTGTTGCGGAGCGGTCTGGATCCCAGTTGCGACGCGCGCAATCGAAAGGACTGGACCTTGCGGGGAAGGCAACAAGGCATTTGGCATCCTTGAGCCCTGCGTACGCGCCACCTGGAGCCCTGGCTGCGTTGCGATTTCTCTCTGAGCAATCGATGAACCGTTTTTCGCCGTGGACTCGATGGGTTGGCTGCCGCTTGACGTCGTGCCTGGGGGCTGAAGTCCATAGGGTGCCTGGGCTTCTTGAGTGACCCCCGTCCAGACCCGGGCTGGCAGATCCGCTCCTGGAGCCACAGAGGCCATTTGTGCAGATGGCATCGGAGCTGACGGGGACCAATTGCCAGTGCTCGTGGCACTCGTGGAGGACGCTGACTGCTGAGTCTCGGCCACTACCGGCGTCGGCTGAGACAAGGCCCCATCACTGAGAGAATTCACCGAGCCGTGCAAGGACTGGGTGGATGACGGGCTCGCCGTCAAAGCCCCAAGATCAAGTGGTGCTCGATGGAAATTCGCAAACCAGGCCGATATCTGGTTTTTCTCTATTTCGCGCAGCCATGCATCGCGTTGCGTCAGGTCATTCCCTTGCGCGTTCTGTTCCACGGTTGCATTGATTCGGGTCGTCGACGCCGACAGCGCACTGTTCAATTGGGTCTGCGAGACGCTCATGCCATCCCCTCGTGATGGACGTCGATTTTCGCCTTCGGCTCTGACGGCCTATATCGCTCGCGCGCGATCCACTCCCGATCAGCCTCTGCAGCTTCTCGGCGAGCCGCTTCTTGCAAGAAGGCGGCCAGTTCCTGATCTCGATGACGCTCCAGGCCGTCAAGTTTTTGCTGCAAAGACAAGCGCTCTTTTTGCAGCGCCTTTTGCTGTTGCAAGACGGTCTCAATCCGCTCCTCAATTTCTGTCAAAGTCTGCTGCTGCGACACCAGATAGGTCAGACCAAGGCGGTGGGCCCTGGGGTCCACGCCCTGCCGCA
>JAFAMV010000009.1 GCA_019233055.1 Curvibacter sp. | reverse complement strand
TCACACAACAGCCTGGCCGACTTCGCCTTCGATCAATGGGCCAGCGATCTGCAACCCGGCATCGACAACAAGGTGCCCCCCACGATCCGCGAACCCGGCGAGGCCAACTGGGGCACCGATCAGAAGCCGTTCAGGCTGCCCGAATATTGGAACCCCAAGAACGATCCGGCCACCTGGCAGCATCTGGTGACCTACACCATCGGCTTCAATGCCGCCGCCAGGCTGCCCGGAACCGGCGCTGCGAACCGGCCCTGGTGGGCGGGTGATGCCTGGAGCGGCGATCTGGGGGCGCTGATCCGCGGCGAAGTGGGCTGGTGCAACCCCATGACACCCGCCTCTCAGCGGGGAGATGGTCCGACGCCTCCGAATCCATGCAGCACCGATGTGGCCCAGGCCCGTCGCCAGGAACTCTGGCACATCGCGCTCAATGGGCGGGGGCGTTTCATCCCGGCCACCAGTGCTGGAGAGTTGCAGGCGGCGTTTTCCGAGATCGTCAACCAGATCAAGGTCGACTCCACCCAGCTTGACGTGGCCCTGAGTTCGAACACCCAGACCCTGGGGGCGGACAGCCAGCTGTTCTTTGCGGGCTTCGAGTCCAGGCAGTGGAATGGCTATCTGCAGGCCTACCCGGTCAACGCTGCGGGCGAGATCGGCAAGACCATGGCCTGGGATGCCGCGCAGAAGCTCGACATGAGTGCGCCGGCCCAGCGGCTGATCTGGACCCACAACGGCCAGAAAGGGGTCATGCTGGACTGGGCGACGATCAGTGCGGCTCAGCAGGACCAACTCAAGGGGGGCGCGGCGGGGCGGGTGCCGGACGGCCAGAACCGGCTGGCCTATCTGAGGGGGGACCGATCCCAGGAGGTGCAGAACCGTGGCGCGCTGCGCAACCGCAAATCGGTGCTGGGGGACATCGTGCATTCGACACCCTGGTATGTGGGCGCCCCTGAGCTGTGGCGGCGCGACGAGTCCTATCGCGAGTACGTCAAAAGCCAGGCGCATCGGCCAGGAATGGTCTATGTGGGCGCCAACGACGGCATGGTCCACGGGTTTTCGACGACGGATGGGGCCGAGAAGCTCGCCTACCTTCCGCTGGGGGCCTGGCCGGGCCTGCGAGACCTGTCCGACCCGGCCTACCAGCACCGCTACAGCGTCGACGGCAGCCTCATGGCCGGAGAGGTCTGGGACGGGCAGGCCTGGAAGACCCTGCTTCTCGGCACCCTGGGCTTGGGGGGCAAGGGGTATTTCCTGTTGGACGTCAGCGCGCCGGAGTCCTTTGTCTCGCAGGACCCGGCCCAGAAGGTCCTGCTGGACCGAAGCGACGGCCAGGATCCGGACATCGGCCAGATGGTGTCGGGGCCGGCGTCGGACCCGGCGACACCCGGCCGGCCCAGCCAGGTCACCCAGCTCAACAATGGGCGCTGGGCTGTGGTCCTGGGCAACGGGGTCAACAGCGTCTCCGAGAAGGCGGTCCTGCTGATCCAGTACCTGGATGGTGGGCGCGAGTTGATCAAGCTTGGCGCCTCGGCGCTGCCGAAGCAGGGCAACGGCCTGTCGACGCCGCAGCTGATCGACTTCAACGGCGACGGCAAGGCCGATGTCGCGTATGCCGGCGATCTGCTGGGGCAGCTCTGGAAATTCGATCTGAGCCAGGCCGATGCCAGCCAATGGAAGGTGGCCATGGCCGGCCGGCCCCTGTTCGTCGCCACCGACGCCAACGGGCTGCGCCAGCCGCTGTTGGCGGCACCGAATTGGATGCCGCACCCGTATGGCGGCGTGATGCTGGCGTTCGGCAGCGGGCGCCAGCTGACCGTGGCCGACCGGTCGGTGCTCGGGCCCCAGTCCCTCTATGCGGTCTGGGATGACGGCAAGGTGTCTTTCGATGCATCCCGTGCGGTCCTCGGCGACACCACGCCGGTGCCGGCCGATTGGCGCCGGCGCCAACCCAGCGCTCTGGTCCAGCAGTCTCGCACGGAGACCCGGACCGTCAGCGGAGAGGTTTTCTACCGCAGCACACGCAATCCGGTGGCCTACCGGGGGCCGAACCCGGTGCGTGGGTGGTTCATGGACCTGACCGAGTTGCAGGAACGGGTCAATACCGACGGTCAGGTGTTGGGGCGCATGTGGCTGGTGCGCAGCCAGGTGCCGGCGCGCAGCGATGGCACCGCGGCGCAGGTCGAAACCTGCGAAAGCAGCCTCAGCAATGCGGTCAGCTACGACTACCTGCTCGACATGTTCAGCGGTGCGCCTGCCGCATGGCCGGCCTTCGATACCGATGGCGGCGGTTTCACCGGCACCGAGCTGGCCGACATCAGCGGCTGGCGCTCCGGTGCCCAGGCACGGATGTGGCAGCGATCGGGTGCCTCGGAGGTGGTCAGTGTCGGGCGTGGCGCGCCGATGCGCCTGCGTGTGCTGGGCGGACCGGCGGGCCGCATCGGCTGGCGCCAACTTCAGTGAAGGACAGGGAGGGCGCATGGAGCGGCATCGTGGCAACAAAGGACGGGGTGCTGGATTCACCCTGATCGAACTCATGGTCAGCGTGGCGGTGGTGGCGATTCTGGCGGCCGTGGCCCTGCCCAGCTACCAGTCCACCATGCAGCGCGCGCGCCGCAGCGATGCCCGGGAGGCCCTGCTGCGCTCGGCGCAGTGGCTCGAGCGGGTGGCGTCGATCCAGGGGCTTTACCCCGAAGTGAATTCCTACCCCAGCACCCTGTCCCAGAGCCCTGCCGGGCACTACAGCATCACCTACCGCCCGACGCAAGACCAGGCGGCGTACACCCTGACTGCGATTCGCCGTGGCGCCCAGGCCAACGACGGCTGCGGCGACTTCGTGCTGGACCAGGCGGGCCAGCGCACGCTGTCGGGCCAGGCGGCGGGCCGCACCGTGGCCGATTGCTGGCAGCGCTGAAGGGCGCGCTGGCCTCCCCGGCGGGCGCCGGGCGCCATCGAGGCCGACACAGCCGAGGTGGCGGGGGCTTTCACAAGGGCGGCAAGTGCCCAGAGGCTGTGGTCTGACTCACTGCTTGCGCTGGACGAACAGATTGCGTTTCGCGTCTTCGGGGTAGGCGAAGGTGACCAGTCCGTTGCGGACCTGGCCCATGACCAGCATGTTGGCCGAGATGGCTTCCTTGTCCTGGGGGCTGAAGGGGTGGTCGTAGGTGGCGACCACACCGTAGTAGGTCTTCATCTGGCCCTCCAGCGCGGTCTTGATGGCGGGCCCGTCCACCGGCCCCTTGTGGATGGCCAGCAGGGCGTACAGCAGCAGGTAGCTCGCGTCATAGCCATTGGCCGCCGCCATGGGCACGGGAATGCGGCGGCTCTTGAATTGACGGGCATAGCTGGCCAGGAAGGACGCACGCCGTTCATTGCTGGGCTCGGCGATGAAGGTCTGGGCCATCAGGGCGCCCTCGGCAGCGTCTTTGGCGCCTTCGATGAAGAAGGGGAAGGACAGCGTCCAGGGGCCGACCTGAGGGACCTTCCAGCCCAGGGCCTTGCGGCCCTGGGCCACCACGGCATTCTCGGGGCCGACCGTGTAGCTGAAGACCACGTTGGCGCCCGCCGCCCGGGCGGCCTTGAGTTCTTCGGTCAGGTCCTTGACGCCGAGTGGGAAGCGGGAGGTGTAGACGGGCTTGAGGTTGCGGGCCGCGAGCGCGCTGACCACGTCGCGGGTTCCGCCTTCGCCGTAGCCGGTGGTGTCGGCGAAGATCGCCACCCGGTCCCAGCCCCGCTTCTGCAGATCGTCGACCACGAAGGGCGCCTGCAGGGCATCCCGGACCTGCACCCGGAAGATGTAGCTCTCGGGCGCCGGGTATTGGGTGGTCAATGCCGTCCCGGTGGCACAGGGGATGATGAGCGGAATCCTGTTGTTCTGGAAGATCTCGACCGACTTGGCGGCCACGCCGCTGTTGCAGTAGCCGATGGTGGCCACCACCTGATCGCGCACCAGCTCTTCGGCCAGCAGCCGGCCCCGCCCTGGATCGGCGGTGTCGTCCTTGACCACCAGCTCCAGCGGGCGCCCCAGGTAGCCGCCGACGGCGTTGATCTCGTCGACAGCCAGCTTCACGCCGTTGGCCATCGGGATGCCGAAGTCTGCCGAGGGCCCCGTCAGCGGGCCGATCAGGCCGATGCGCAGCGGCGCGGGGCCTGTCGGGGTGGGAGCGGATTCGGCACCCTGTGCCGATGCGGCGACGAGCAGGCCGCCCAGCAGCAGGGCGCACAGCGCGCCCGCCCGGGGCTGGAAGGTCGATGAATCCACTGGCGTATCGGCCAGGCGCCGCAAGTACTTGAACACCACGAATCTTCCCCATGCCGGTGGACGATGAAGTGACCGAATCTAGGGGGCGTGCGGGTGTGGCGGTACGGTGCTTTCCCCAGTAGCTGCCGGATTGGCCGGATGGAGGGGGCGGACGGGGCTACCATCGGCCTGCAGGCGGGTGTTTCCGCCATCTGTCCGCAGAGGGCTGCAAGGTTCGCCCGGACGGCGTTGGATCAGCCATTTCTTCGAAGGAACTGCCATGACGGATCAGAGCAAGCGCAGCTGGCTCCACGGGGGGCTGGCCATGGTGGCCGCCGGCGTGTCGGGCTGTGCCCAGCCGGGGGCGGCCAACCGGTCCGGCGGCCCGGAGGCGGCGGCTGCGCGCAGCCCCTTCGTGGTGCCTCGCGTGACCCTGCCCATTGCAGCGAATCGGGCCGGTGATGCCTCCGACCAGGTCTTCCCGGTCCGGCGCATCTATTGCATCGGCCGCAACTACGAGGCGCATGCCCGGGAGATGGGGTCGGATCCGCGCCGCGAGCCGCCGTTCTTCTTCCAGAAGCCGACCGATGCGGTCCAGTTCGTGGCCCCCGGCGGCGTGACCGATCACCCCTATCCGTCGCTGACGCACAACTACCACCATGAGATCGAACTCGTGGCCGCGCTCAAGTCAGGGGGGCGCGACATCCCGGTGGCGCAGGCCCTGGACCACGTCTATGGCTATGCCCTGGGCCTGGACATGACCCGGCGGGATCTGCAGCGCGCCATGGGGGCAGAGAAAAAGCCCTGGGAGATCGGCAAGAGCTTTGACCATGCCGCGCCCATCGGTCCGATCTTCCCCGTGGCCCTGACGGGCCATTTCCAGGACGGCGCGCTCTGGCTCGAGGTCAACGGCCAGCGCCGGCAGCAGGCCCGGCTCAGCCAGATGATCTGGTCGGTGGCCGAGCAGATCAGCCAGCTCTCCGAGGCCTTCGAGCTGGCGGCCGGCGACATCATCTATGCCGGCACGCCCGAAAACGTCGGCCCGGTGGTGCGCGGCGACCTGTTGCGCGGCCATGTGGACGGCCTGCCGGACCTGCAGGTGCGCATTGTCTGAAGCACGTTTTGAGCGTTTTGGGGCGCTTGGGTGACTCCGGTGAGGGGCTGTTGCGGGGGTGGTTTTCCCCTATCTGCGACAATCTCGCCTCCCGAAAATTTTGACCGTTCGAAGAATAACTTCCTAAATGAGCACTCTGACCACTGTTGAGATCCGTCCTGCCACCCTGCGCGATGCCAAAACTGTTGCTGAAATCCACACCGTTGCTTCCCAGGCCGTCTACAAAGGCATCGTGCCCGATGAATATCTGAAGGGGTCCTCGACCGACAAACGCGTGGCCCAATGGCGCGAAGCCATCGAATACTGCGAACCCCAGGTCCAGGTGGCCATGGACGAAGGCAAGGTCGTGGGCTTTGTCGGCTTCGACCGCTCCCGCGACCCGAAGTCGCGTCCCACCACCGGCGAGATCTGGGCCCTCTATGTGCTGCCCTCGCATTGGGACAAGGGCGTGGGACTGGCGCTGTGGGATGCCGCGCGCGAAGGCCTCTCCGAAGAGGGTTGCACCAACGTCACCGTCTGGCTGCCCCTGCGCAACGAGCGCGCCATGCGCTTCCATGAACTGGCCGGTTTCAAGCGTGAGCTCAACACCGCCAAGACCACGCCGCTGGGCAGCATCAAGCTCGAAGAGATCCGCCTCAAGCGCGATCTGAACTGAGTCTGCGTCGATCGGCCTTCGCGGCCGCTCGATCCGCCCGCGTTTTTTCAGGGCCAAGGTTGACGGACCTTGGCCTTTTTGTCGTGTCGCGGTCCGACGGGGCCGCGATCTTTGCGGGGCCGGTGCGCGCCGGCCCACAATGCGGGCATGAACGAACCCACCCTCTTTTCCTGGACCGATGCCAGGGCGCAGGTGCACGAGGCCTGCTGGCGCTCCGAGGCCGGGCTGCCGGCGCCGCGCCAATGGCAGCTGGCCGATGACAGCCTCAATGCCGACCGGGCCTACCGCCTGGCCTGTGAAGGCTGCTTCCTGATCTGGCAGGGCGATTTCCAGAACGCCCGTCAACTGCTGCAGGCCCTGGCGCGCCGGGTGGACCGCCGGCCCCGGCGCCTGAAGGCCCCGGCGACCAGCCCGGCCGAGGCCTTTCACCAGCATCGCCAGGGCCAGGCCCAGCGGGCCCGGGTGCTGGCCAGCGTGCTGATCCCGGTGGCGGCCGACCACTCGATCCCCCTGCGCCGCGCGCCTTCGGTCGAGCCGGCCCTGGCCGAGGTCTGGGGGGCCGCCGACGGTCGACCCAGCCTGGTCTCGCTGCGCGAACTCCAGGCCCTCATCGGGGCCCATGAGTGGCGCAAGAAGGGCGTCGAGATTGCGGCGCTGAAGCCGCCGCGAGGCCAGCCGCCCTTGCGGATCCATCCGCATTTCGGCGTGTTTTCACCGCTGCGCGGCGAGTATGTCGATCTGGTGGCCCAGGCCCCCCTGCCCAGGTCCTTGAGCGCACAGACGCCGGTGTTCGACATCGGTGTGGGCACGGGTGTGCTGTCGGCCGTCCTGGCGCGGCGCGGGCCCTGGCCGGTGGTGGCCACCGATCTGGACGCCCGGGCCCTTGCCTGCGCGGCCCAGAACCTGGAGGCCCTCGGTGTGGCGCACCAGGTGCAACTGCTGCAGGCCGATCTGTTCCCGCCGGGCCGGGCGGCCCTGGTGGTCTGCAACCCGCCCTGGCTTCCGGCGCGCCCCAGTTCGCCGATCGAGCATGCGGTCTACGACCCGGGCAGCCGCATGCTCAAGGGCTTCATTGCCGGCCTCGCCGCCCACCTGCTGCCGGACGGCGAAGGCTGGTTGATCCTGTCCGATCTGGCGGAGCATCTGGGCTTGCGCAGCCGTGCCGAACTCGAGCAGTGGCTGGCCGACGGCGGGCTGAAGGTGCTCGGTCGCCTGGATGTGCGCCCGAAGCACCCCAAGGCGAGCGACCCGGACGACCCCCTGCACGCGGCGCGCTCGGCCGAGATCACCTCCTTGTGGCGCCTGGGGGTGGCCGAGCCGGGCGCTCACTGAGGGCTTTTGCGGAGGCGCCCGGGCGGGGGCGAGGTTAGGATGCTGAAACTGATTTCAGATCGAACCTCACTCCGCTGTCGCATGCCTCCTGCCCGCAAATCCCCGTCCCGCCGCGTCCCTGCGGCCCCCGTCCGGAGCGCCGCATCCGGCACGGGTCGTGCCACGATCGCCGACGTGGCGCGCGAGGCGGGGGTGTCCAAGGCCACCGTCTCGCGCTTCCTCAACCACCGCGAGACCCTGCTCACGCCCGACATCGCGGCCCGGGTCGAGGTGGCCGTGGCGGCGCTGGGCTACACCCCGAGCCCGATGGCCCAGGCGCTCAAGCGCGGGCGCACGCGCTTGATCGGGCTGGTGGTGGCCGATGTGACCAACCCCTATTCGGTGGCTGTGCTGCGGGGCGCCGAGCAGGCCTGCCAGGAGGCCGGCTACCTGCTGATGCTGTTCAACCTCGGCAACGAAAGCGGTCGCGAGCGCGAGGCCATGGCGGCCTTGGCCTCCTACCAGGTCGAAGGCCTGATCCTGAACACCCTCGGGCGCGAGGCCGGCACCGCGGCCGAAGCGGCCCGCCAGGGCCTGCCGGTGGTGCTGGTGGACCGCCGGCACAGCGGCATGCAGGCCGACTTCGTCTCGCTGGACAACGCCAATGCGGTGCAATTGGCCCTGTCGCATCTCGCCGACCAGGGCTATCGCGAGCTGCTCTACGTCACCGAGCCGGTGCGCGGCGTCAGTTCGCGCGGCGAGCGCGAGGCCGCCTTCCGCGAAGGCCTGCGGGCTTCGCAGCAGGGCGTGGGGGCGGAGGCGCTGCAGGGCGGTCTCTTCGAGAGCGAAGAGGGCGCCGATCCGGCCCTGCAGACGCGGCACCTCGCCGACGCCTTGCGGGCCCACCGCGAGCGGGCGGGCGGTCGGCCCGCCGCCGTGCTGTCCAGCAATTCGGTGGTCACCCTGAGGCTTTGCGCGGCCCTGCAGGTGCTGGGCTGGCAATGGGGGCGTGAGCTCGGCCTGGTCGGTTTTGACGAGACCGAGTGGGCGCCTTTCGTCGGCCCCGGCATCAGCACCATCGCCCAGCCCACCCACGATCTGGGGCGTCTGGCGGCCAGTTGCCTGGTCGAGCGCCTGCGGGGCCTGGTGCTGCCGCCGCGCCAGATCCTGCTGCCGGGAACGCTGCGGGTGCGGGGCTCGTCGCGGCGGCTGCAGGGCGTGCCGTGAGCCGCAGGTCGCGAGATGAGGGTTTTCACGAATCGCATCTTGAAATCGGTTTCTTATACTGAAGAAATCGGTTTCAGAGTCCGGCCGATCCCGGGTTTTCAGGGGCTGTCGCAGCGGTGTTCTGCGGGCTCGGCTTCACTGGTGGGGTTTTCTTGAACTACAGCTTTCAATTCGGCGATGTGCTGGCGGCCTGGCCTCTGTTGCTCAAGGGCAGCTGGATCACGGTGCGGCTGTCGCTCAGCGCCATGCTGCTGGGCAGCCTGCTGGCGGTGTTCGGGGCCTGGGGCAAGACCGCCGGCCCAAGGCCGTTGCGTTTCCTGATCCAGGCCTACATCGAGCTCATCCGCAACACGCCGTTCCTGGTCCAGCTGTTCTTCTTTTTCTTTGCCCTGCCGGCCGTGGGGCTGCGCTGGAGCGCCACCACCGCCGCGCTGGTCGCGATGGTGGTCAACCTGGGGGCCTATGCCACCGAGATCGTGCGCGCCGGCATCGAGGCGGTGCCGCATGGCCAGATCGAGGCCGGGCTGGCGCTGAACCTCAAGCGCTGGGAGATCTTCCGCTTCGTCATCCTCAAGCCGGCCCTCAAGGCCATCTACCCGGCGCTGTGCAGCCAGTTCATCCTGTTGATGCTGAGTTCGGCGGTGGTGTCGGTGATCTCGGCCGACGACCTGACCTCGGTGGCCGCCAACCTGCAGTCGCAGACCTTCCGCAGCTTTGAGGTCTACATCGTGGTGGCGGCCATCTACCTGGCGCTGTCCCTGGCCTTTTCGGCGCTGTTCAAGCTGATCTACCACTGGGGCCTGGACTACCCCGACCGCCGCTGAGAGGCCGGCGGCGTTTCCATCCACGGCACACGGAGACACGGACCATGCGCAGTTTCGGCACCCCGGAATTCATCTTCATCCTCGAGGCGGCCCGCTGGACGCTGGCGCTGTCGCTGCTGGCCTTTGCCGGCGGCTCGGCGCTGGGCCTGTGCGTGGCCTTGGCGCGCTGTGCCGAGTCGCGCCTGCTGCAGGGCGTGGCGAAGGTGTTCATCCAGCTGTTCCAGGGCACACCGTTGCTCTTGCAACTGTTCCTGATCTTCTTCGGCGCGCCCATCCTCGGCCTGGACATCAACCCCTGGGTGGCGGCCGGGGCGGCCCTGACGCTCAACAGTGCGGCTTTTCTCGGCGAGATCTGGCGCGGCTGCATCCAGGCCGTGCCGCGCGGCCAATGGGAGGCGGCCCAGGCGCTGAGCCTGTCCTATGTGTCGCGCATGCGTGACGTGGTGCTGCCCCAGGCCTGGCGCATCGCAGTGCCGCCCACCGTGGGCTACAGCGTGCAGATCATCAAGGGCACCTCGCTGGCTGCCATCATCGGCTTCACCGAAATCACCCGTGCCGGCCAGATCGTCAACAACGCCACCTTCCAGCCCCTGCTGGTGTTCGGCGTGGTGGCCCTGGTCTACTTCATCCTGTGCTGGCCCCTGTCGCTGCTGGCGGCCCGCCTGGAGCGCCGGCTGGCGCCGGCCTTGCGTTGATCCCGACCCCGTTCCTTCACGTTCCCCCATCCAAGGAGACCCCCATGCACTCTGTCGATCCTCGTTCACCGGGCCGCCGGGCCTTCGGCCGCCAGCTCATCGGCGCGGCGGCGCTTTCCCTGATCGGCCTCGATGCGGCCCTGGCCCAGAGCCTGGACGTCCTGAAGAAGAAGGGTGAGATCACCATCGGCATGCTGGTCGACTTCCCGCCCTACGGCACGACCAATGCGCAGAATGAACCCGACGGCTACGACGCCGACGTGGCGCGGCTGCTGGCCCATGACCTGGGCCTGAAGCTGAAGCTGTTGCCGGTCACCGGCCCCAACCGCATTCCCTTCCTGCTGACCGGCAAGGTCGACCTGCTGGTGGCCTCGCTGGCGATCACCCCGGAGCGCGCCCGCCAGGTGCAGTTCTCGCAGCCCTACGCGGCCGCCACCATCGTGCTGTTCGGTTCGACCAAGACCGCCATCAAGAGCGCGGCCGATCTCAAGGGCTTGCGCGTCGGCGTGGCCCGCGCCAGCACCCAGGATGTGGCCGTCACCAAGTCGGCGCCGGCCGATGCCGAGATCCGCCGTTTCGATGACGACGCCTCGGCCATGCAGGCCCTGTTGTCGGGCCAGGTGGATGCCATCGGCTGCTCGGTGACGGTGGCGGCGCAGATCAGCCAGCGGGCCCCCGCCGGCAGCTTCGAGGTCAAGTTCAACCTGCTGCAGCAGGCCATGGGCATCGCCCTGCGCCCCAACGAGGCCGACCTGCTCAAGGGGGTGAACGATTTCGTCGCCCGCAACACCGCCAACGGCGAGCTCAACCGGCTCTACCGCAAGTGGCTGCAGACCGATCTGCCCAAGCTGTCCTGAGACCTCTCCGCTGCCGGCGCACCGCCATGACCGAATCCTCCGCTCTCCCCACTTCCGGCGCTGTGGCGCCGCCCATCATCCGCATCGAGCAGGTCGCCAAATGGTATGGCCAGTTCCAGGTGCTGGCCGACATCGATCTGCAGGTGAATGCCGGCGAGCGCATCGTGATCTGTGGGCCTTCGGGGTCGGGCAAGTCGACCCTGATCCGCTGCATCAACCGGCTCGAAGCCGTGCAGCAGGGCCGCATCGTCGTCGATGGCATCGACCTCACCGCAGGCGGGCGCAATGTCGATTCGGTGCGCCAGGAGGTGGGCATGGTGTTCCAGCAGTTCAATCTGTTCCCCCACCTCACCATCCTGCAGAACTGCACCCTGGCGCCTATGCGCTCGCGCGGCATGGGGCGGGAAGAGGCCGAGGCGGTGGCCATGAAATACCTGAGCCGGGTGCGCATCCCGGACCAGGCCCACAAGTACCCGAGCCAGCTCTCGGGCGGCCAGCAGCAGCGTGTGGCGATCGCGCGCGCCCTGTGCATGACGCCCAAGATCATGCTGTTCGACGAGCCCACCTCGGCGCTGGACCCGGAGATGGTCAAGGAGGTGCTCGACACCATGATCGGCCTGGCCGAGGACGGCATGACCATGCTGTGCGTCACCCATGAAATGGGCTTCGCGCGCAGCGTGGCCGACCGGGTGATCTTCATGGCGGGCGGCCGCATCGTCGAAGAGGCCCCGCCCCAGGCCTTCTTCAGTGCGCCCCGGCACGAGAAGACGCGCCAGTTCCTGGGCCAGATCCTGAGTTCGCACCAGGCCGCCTGAACCCCGGGCCGGCGCGGAGGGCCGCGCCGGCCCTCCATTTGAAAGATGTCTCCATGATTCCAAACTCCACCGACGCCGGGCTCGATGTGGTGACCTTCGGCGAGGCCATGATGATGCTGGTGGCCGACCGGCCCGGCCCGCTCGAGCAGGCGCAGGCCTTCCACAAGCGCACCGCCGGGGCTGAGACCAATGTGGCCATCGGCCTGGCCCGACTGGGGCTGCGGGTGGGCTGGGCCAGCCGCCTGGGTGCCGACTCGATGGGTCGCTATCTGTTGTCCGAGATGCAGCGCGAGGGCATCGATTGCTCGCATGTGGACTGCGTGCCGGGGCAGCGCACCGGCATGCTGTTCAAGGGGCAGGTCAGCGATGGCAGCGACCCCCCCATCGAATACCACCGGCAGGGTTCGGCGGCCAGCCGCATGGGCGCGCAGGACATCGACGGCCCCTGGCTCTGCCGGGCCCGCCATCTGCACGCCACCGGCGTGTTCGCGGCGGTGTCGCCCGACACGTTGGCCCTGAGCCGGCAGACCCTGGCGCTGATGCGTGGCGCCGGCCGGACCATCTCCTTCGACACCAATCTGCGGCCCTCGCTGTGGGGCTCCACCGAGGTCATGCGCCGCGAGATCAATCAGCTGGCCAGCCAGGCCGACTGGGTGCTGCCGGGCATCGAAGAGGGGCTGATCCTGTGCGGCGAGCGCACGCCCGAAGGGGTGGCGGCCTTCTACCTGGCCCAGGGGGCGCGGCTGGTGGTGGTCAAGCTCGGGCCCGAGGGCGCGTATTGCGAGGGGACGCATGCGGGGCAGGCCGTCAAGGCCTATGTGCCGGGCTTCCCGGTGGAGCAGGTCGTCGATACCGTCGGTGCCGGGGATGCTTTTGCCGCCGGGGTGGTCAGTGCCTTGCTGGAAGGCCGTGCCGTGCTCGATGCGGTGCGCCGCGGGGCCTGGATGGGCGCCCGCGCCGTCCAGGTGCTGGGCGACACCGAGGGCCTGCCCAGCCGGGCCCAGTTGCAGGAGGCCGGCCTGTGAGCGCCGTCCGCCAGCAGGTGCTGGTGTTCCGCGAGCTGCCTGCGGCGCAGCTGGACCGATTGCAGGCGGTGCATGAGGTCTGTGTGGCCGATCCGCGCCGCCCGGAGCAGCGGGCGGCCTTCGAGGCGGCCCTGGGACGGGCGCAGGGCCTGATCGGCTCCAGCTACCCCATGGACGAGGCGCTGCTGGCACGGGCCCCGGCGCTGCGGGTCATCTCGAGCATCTCGGTGGGCGTGGACAACTACCCCCTGCAGGCCCTGAGGCAGCGCGGCATCACCCTGTGCCACACGCCCGGTGTGCTGACCGAGACCACGGCCGACACGGTGTTCGCGCTCATCATGATGAGCAGCCGGCGGCTGCTGGAGCTGGCCTTGCATGTGCGCGAGGGGCATTGGCAGCGCAACATCGGCGAGTCGCTGTTCGGCCGCGATGTGCATGGCAAGACGCTGGGCATTCTCGGCCTGGGCCGCATCGGCCTGGCCCTGGCGCGCCGTGCGGCCCTGGGCTTCGGCATGCCGGTGCTCTACCACGCCCGCCACGAGGTCGACCTGGCCGCCGAGGCGCCCGAGCTGCTGGGCCGGGTGCAGCATCGCGGGCTGGACGAACTGCTGGCGCAATCCGACATCGTGGCCGTGGTGCTGCCGCTGACCGCGCAGACCCGGGGTTTGATGGATGCCCGCGCCTTCTCCCGCATGAAACCCGGCGCCATCTTCGTCAACGGCGCCCGCGGTGCCATCGTCGACGAGGGAGCGCTGCTGCAGGCCCTGGATTCGGGGCGGCTGGCTGCGGCGGGGCTCGATGTGTTCGCCACCGAGCCGCTGCCCCTGGACTCGCCCCTGCGCTGCCACCCTCGGGTCACTGCGCTGCCGCATGTGGGCTCGGCCACGCTGGAGACCCGCGAGGCCATGGCCGAGATGGCCACCAGCAATCTGCTGCGCGTGTTGGCGGGCCAGACGGCGCTGGCCAGTTATCCGCTTTGAAGAGGGCCCCGGCCCGGCTGGCCGAGGCGCTCAGGCCGGGCTCGGCCCCTGGCGGTTGAGCGAGGGTTTGAACATCGAGAACTTCTCGGCCTGCATGCGCTGCAGGGCGGTCGCCTCGAGGGCGCTGCGGCTTTCGCCGTCGACCGGCCACATGGCCATGCCGATGCTGAAATCGAGCTGGGCGCTCTGGTTGTGCAGGGCGATCGGGGACGCCAGCAGCTGGCGCAGACGGGAGACGGCGCCGCGCAGGTTCTCCAGGGTCGGCGTGTGGTGCAGCAGGACGGCGAACTGGTCGTTCCCGAGATGGCAGGCGAAGTCGGCATCGCGGGCAAATTCGCGCAGGCGCGCACCGAGGGCGCGCAGCACATCGTCGCCCGCTTCGTGTCCCCGCTCGTCGTTGAGCCGGCCGAAGTCGTCCACATCGATGAGCAGGTAGCTGAACCGGATGCCGGTGCGCTGGCTGCGCGCGATCTCCTGCTCCATCGCCTCGACGAGGTGGTTGCGGCTGGACAGGCCGGTGAGCGCATCCTCGCGCTCAAGCTCGCGGATGGTGCGCTGGGCCCGGAGATAGCAGGCCATGTGGACCGAGTAGGTCCAGCCCATCACGAACATGACGATGACCAGGAACACCAGCGAATTGATCGGATGCGCATCCAGCGCCTGTTCGTTGGGCAGCTGCGTGGCCACGATGGCCCGCAGGCCCATGACGGTCGAGATTCCCAGCAGGAAGAAGGCGGCCAGCGCATTGACCATGCGGTCGTCCGAACTCGGCCCTCTCATCATGGTGGCGGCGCACACCATCAGCAGCAGCGAATAGGTGCCGTCATGGAACACGCGCCGGGTCAGCGCATCGTCCTGGTAGGTCCAGGTCAGGGCCATGAACACCGGGATCAGCAGCAGACCGTATCGCCAGCGCA
>JAFAMV010000197.1 GCA_019233055.1 Curvibacter sp. | reverse complement strand
GGGTGGGAAGGCTCATGTCGGGGTCCTGTGGGAATCAGAAGCGATCAGAAGAGGCGACGGCCCAGGAGGGCCGCCACGGGTAGAAAAAACAAGGGAGGCGTCTCAGGGCTTGCGCGCTGCGGACCGCCGGATGGCTTCGTTGATCTCGGCGATCGATCTCTCGATCGCGGCGTCGTCGAGGTCGTCGACCAGGCCATCGAGCACGCCCGCCTGGATGGTCGAGGCAAACACGCCTTCGCTGATGCTGTCGGTGGAAATGCCGCGCGTCGACTCGAAGCTGTCAGGCGTCTCCCACTCCAGCGAGATGACGGTCACGTTGTCGCTGTTGTCACCGGCCTTGCGCAGCGCCGTCTCGACCAATTCAGGCACGGCCTCGGCCACGCCGGCACGACTGAGCTCACGCACGATGTCGTCGTCGCCGACGCTGCTCCACAGGCCGTCCGAGCAGAGCATGATCTTGTCGCTCTGCTGCAGCATCACGGGCCCGGTGACATCGAAGACCGGCTTGGTCGGTGATCCCAGGCAGGTGAACAGCACATTCCGATTGATGCGCTCAGGCAGCAGCAGGCCCGGGCTGCGGTGTTCCATGTAGGAATGGTCGCGGGTCCGGGTGAGCATCTCGTTGTCACGCACCAGATAGAGGCGCGAATCGCCGCAGTGCACCCAGGTCGCGCTGCCGCCTTGCAACACCGCCGCCACCAGCGTGGTGCGGGGGGTGTCGAGCATGCCCCGGTCGCTGGCGTAGCGGATGATTTGGTGATGGGCCGCCATCAGGCCGGTCGAAAGGAATTCGGCCACATCGGCCAGGCGGGGCTGCGCCTCACGCTGGAACAGGGCGGAGATGGTCTGCAGCGCCAGCTGGGCCGCCACCTCGCCTTCCGGGTGCCCGCCCATGCCGTCCGCCAGCACGAACAGGGCCGCCTCGCGGGTGTAGCAATACCCCATGCGGTCTTCGTTCTTCTCGCGACCACCCCGGCGACTGACCTGGAATACGGAAAATTTCATTTCGGCTTGGCACCCATGTCGGACGCTTCGCGCGCGCCCTTCTTCTTGTTATCGGACACCAGGGTGTCGAACTGAAGCCGGACCTTCTCGCCGACGGTCAGCTTGGTGTAGCGGCGCTCGCCCTCCCGGCTCAGCTCTTTTTGCAAGGCGAACACCGATTGGGGACGCGACAGCGGATCCAGGGACATGCACCACTCGACCACCTCGATGAGATTGTCCGAATACACCCCGCGCAGGCGCGACAGCGCCAGGGACAACCGGTCTTTCTCGAGGCGTTGGGGCGCCTCGTTCGGCGGATAGCCCTGCATGCAGGCATAGATGCAGGCCCCAATCGCATAGATGTCGGTCCACGGCCCCATGGAGGCATCGCGGCGGTACATCTCCGGAGCGGCAAAACCAGGCGTGTACATCGGCCGGATGAAGTTGCCTTCTTTGGACAGCACTTCGCGCGCCGCACCGAAATCGATCAGCACGGCCTTGTTGTCGTCGGTGATGAAGATGTTGGCCGGCTTGATGTCCAGGTGCAGCATCTTGTGCTGATGCACGATGCGCAAGCCCCGCAATACCTCGTCGAACAGCGACCGGATGGTCGACTCGCGGAACACTTTCTGCGTCTTGAGGTCGCGTGCGGTGATGATGAAATCCTGCAGGGTCGCGCCCTCCAGATAGTTCATCACCATGTAGACCGTCTCGTTTTCCCGGAAGAAATTGAGCACGCTGACGACTGACGAGTGGGAGATCTGGGCCAGCGACCGCCCCTCTTCGAAAAAACTCTTCAATCCGAGGCGGTACAGGGACAGCTTGTCGGGCTGGACCTTGGGCAGCAGCTCACCGGGCAGCCTTGTGGCCAGGGAAGAAGGCAGGTATTCCTTGACGGCCACCTGTTGGCCTTCCATGTCCAGCGCCAGATAGACCACGCCGAAGCCGCCCGCCGACAAACGCCGGACGATGCGATAACCGCCGATGACTGTATCGGGTGGAAGCGGAGCCGGTTTGACCTTGGACATGCGTATGCGACTGGGTCGGACAGCCCGCTCTGGCGGGATAATCCCCTGTATTGATGTTTTGACAAAGAGTCCCATGCCAGTTTACAGCATGACCGGTTACGCCACCGCCCAACAAGATGTCTTGGCCCAGGCACCGGGCGGCGAGCCCAAGAGTGCCGGGCACACCCACTTCGGCCTGGAGATCCGCTCCGTCAACAGCCGGTTTCTGGATCTCAGCTTCAGGCTGCCCGAAGAGTTGCGTCAACATGAACCCGCCTTGCGCGAACTGCTCACCAGCAAGCTCAAGCGCGGCAAAGTGGAGGTGCGCGCCGCACTCGATCAGGAAGCGGCCGGCGCCCTGCGCGAACCCAGTTCACGTCAGTTGCAAAAGCTCAATGCCATCCAGGACACCATCCGCGCCTGGTTGCCGCAAGCCGCCCCCCTCAGCGTGGCCGATGTGATCCGCCTGGGCAGCAACGAATCGAACACCCTGCTGCCCAGCGCCGAGCAGGTTCTGGCACTGGCTGGCAAGGCCGTCAAGGAGCTCCAAGCAGCACGGCAGCGTGAAGGTGCGCGCCTCAGCACCATGCTCCAGGACCGGATCGGCCAGTTGCGCACCCTCGCGGCGCAGGCCGTCCCTTTGGTGCCCCAGCTGGTCGAACAACAACGACAACGCTTTCTGGAGCGCTGGAAAGAAGCCATGAAACTCGGCGAGGGCGCCGCAGCCCCCGAGGCGGCCCAGGACCGCGCCCTCTCCGAAGCCACCGCATTTGCCATCCGGATCGATGTGGCCGAAGAGATTTCCCGCCTGGAATCCCATTTGGATGAGTTGAGCCGGCTGCTGGAGAAGGGGGGCGAACTGGGCAAACGGCTCGACTTCCTGATCCAGGAGCTGCATCGGGAAGCCAATACCCTGGGCTCGAAATCTTCTGCCCTGGAACTGACCCGGATCTCGGTCGACATGAAGGTGGCCATCGAGCAGATGCGAGAGCAGGTCCAGAACATCGAGTGACGCACGGCTTGCCGAAACAGGGCGAGGACTTGGCTCTTCACCCTGCTTCCATTCGATCATTTGAATCTGGCAATCTGCCCCTATAGCGGGTTCAACACTGCTCAGATGTAGAAATCTTCAGCAAAGGCTGGAGACTATTTTCGACCGTTAAAAAACAAAACCCCCGCCCATGGAAGTGGGAGGGGGTTTTGAGAGCTGTAAGAGCCTGACGATGACCTACTTTCACACGGGAACCCGCACTATCATCGGCGCGG